>JAJPKI010000208.1 GCA_021323835.1 Verrucomicrobiota bacterium
AGGTAATTGCGCTTGTTACTGTGTTCTTTTTTCGGGAACCACAACATATAGTGGTTTAATTTTAATGGGCCACAATTTATTGATTTACAGCCGGGATAATAACTTGTATTATTTTAGTAATTTTTTTTAGCATAGGCTTGACACCGTAGCCGAAACAGCTACGTTGAATACGGTGATACAAAGGCTCCTATTCGAGGCTGATGAAATCCCCGCTGGAAATTCCCAACGGGGAAATTCGTCCCCGTTTCAGTTTAACGTTGGAATGCTGGCGCTGGCGAGAGAAGCAAAAGGTTTTACGCAGAAAAATTTGGCTGATGAAATCGGATGTCAGCAAAGTCGTATTTCAAAAATCGAAGCCGGTGAATTAATGCCGCAAGAAAATGAGATTCAAAATTTTGCGAGAGTATTAGAATGCAATCGCGATTTCTTTTTTCAGCAGGGCACAACAGTTTCGGCAAGCGTTTCGTTTTATCGCAAGACACAGACAATGCCGTTGAAAATGTTTCGCCAGTGTAACGCTCAAATGAACATCTGCCGGTTGGAAATTGAGCGTAAAGTGGGCGATAAGAAATTAGCCATACGTGAACTTCCAAAACTTCCACCAGAAGAAAACGGCGGAGCGAAGGCCGTCGCGCAAATTGTGCGGCAAAAATGGGGAATAAAAGACGGCGCAGTGCGAAATTTAACAGGTGTCATTGAAGAAACTGGTTGTGTGATTGTTAATTATTCATTTCCAACAACAAAACTTGACGGTCTTTGCATTCGTGCGTCAGAAAAACCGCCAATTATTTTTCTTAATAAAGATTTGCCTAAATCTCGGCGGCGATTGTCATTGGCGCACGAATTAGGCCATTTGGTCATGCACACAGACCCGCATGAAAAAGTTGAGGATGAGGCATGGGATTTTGCGGCTGAATTTTTAATGCCCGCTGCGGAAATTGGAAAACAGTTAAACGGATTAAATTTGGATAAACTCGGCGAATTGAAAAAAGAGTGGGGCGTTTCCATGCAGGCTATTTTATATCGCGCGACGAAATTGAAAAAAATCAGCGAAAGCCACAGCCGCATTCTTTGGATGCAAATCGGCAAATACGGTTATCGGGTGAATGAACCCTTTGAAAATTTTATCCCTGAAGAAAATCCGAGGGAATTAGAAACCCGATTGAAACCAGATACATAAAATTTGAAGCCCGCCAGACGGTTACAGCCATCTGACGGGCAATTTGATTTCCCCAAACGCTACAACCCGTGAAGGGAAGGCGCGCGTGGAGATAATCTGCATTACATGCAATTTCAGATTATCTCACCAAAAACACGGCGTCAAGAAACGGTTAAAATTGACGACTGAATTACATGAGTTGTCCGACAACGAGCGAAAAATTTCGTGGTTCCTCACCCGCCACGAAGTATGGAATCTCGAATCAAATGGGAACTCGCAGCCAACGTAAGAAACTTACGGCCAGCGCGGGTTTAATTTTGACAATTTCCAACGCCCGCAAAATCTTCGAGCAATTGTGTAGTGCTGCCGCCTGACCAAACCAACATGGTTGGAACTTCCGTAACCAAATAAAAACGGAAGCGTTAGTTGCAGTGAACGAAAGAAGTTATGAACACTACACAATTAGAATCATTCCCATTTGCCGCCAACCCATTGGCGGTGATTGACAAAGCCATCGCTGAATTGGAATTAACATCGGCGCAATACGCCGATGCCGTTAAAAGTTATGAAGCAATTGCAGCGGTTTTAAGAAAAATCCATCCGGCATTGGAAATAATAATTTTTCCGCAAGGCTCAATGCGTTTGGGCACAACCGTCCGTCCGATTCAAGGCGAACGCTTCGATTTGGATATGGTTTGTCTGGTAACTTTATCAGGAACAATTTATCAGCCGGAACAGATATTTAATCTCGTTTGGGAGGCACTGGGACAAGATGAAACTTATCGGCATTTGCGACGCAAGAAAAATCGCTGCATAAGAATTGAATATGCAGACGGACGGAAATTCTATTTGGATGTAACGCCAGCCGTTCCTGATTGGGCGAAATCCACTTTGCTGTATGTCCCTGACCGCGAACTAAAGAAATGGTTTTCTTCTCACCCGATTGGGTTTTGTGACAAGTTCAAAAAGGCGGGCGAGGCGTTGCCGATTATTCGTCGCCCCATGCTGCAATTCGCAAATCGCTCATTAGTTCTCGCAAACGCCAGTGCGCATGTTGAACCCATGCCGCAACATGGAGCGTTTGATAAAACACCTCTCCAACGAATTGTCCAAATCTTGAAAGGCGACAGGAACAAATACTTTCAGAACAATACAGCTTATCGTCCATCGTCAATTTTGCTGACAACACTGACGATGCACTCATATTCGCATTTCGTAACTGAACCGGTGGCTGACTTACTTGAATTCGTTGCGAAAGTTGTCGCAAAGCTGCCTGAATTTATTCAAGAAACCGGAACCGCCGGATTTCGTAAATTCTTTGTAATGAACCCCGTCAATTCCGAAGAAAATTTTGCTGAAGATTGGACTGAAGAACATTACCAGCATTTTTTAGCGTGGCATAAGCGGTTTGCCGAAGTTTTGCAAAAACTTAATCAATCGCGGGGACAAGGATTTGGAACGGATGAGATGCTAAAGACTCTCGCCCCAACTTTTGGAACCGACCGTGTTATTCGTGCAGCTAAAGAATTGGGCGTGAATACAAATGCACTAAATGATGCCGGAAAACTCTGTTCAATTGGCGGAACGCTTGGTGTCGTGGGAGCTGCCGTTCCGAAAACAATCTATTATGGCGGTGAAAAATAATTTTCCAAAGCAACCGCCGTTATCAATGGCAATTCAAGCTGCGGGGATGCAGAAATTATTTCCGCAGGGCAGAACTATTTTGCGAATGAATTCTATCTCGTGGGCTGGAAAAATTACGCCAACCGATTATGCGAGGAGTTACACAGTTGAATTGCGATACAAAATGGGTTCGCAGCCTCAAGTTTGGGTGCGCGAACCCAATTTGCAATTGTTAGCAGGGGAAAGAAAATTGCCGCATGTTTATTCAGACACAGGTGAACTGTGTCTCTATTTACCGGGTTGTGGATTTTGGACATCGCAGAAATCTGTGGCCGTTACAATTATGCAATGGGCATCTCTTTGGCTGTATTATTTTGAACTTTGGCTTGTAACAAATGAATGGCACGGACACGGCGAACACCCGCGCCCGAAGAAAATGGCCGCCTGAAATATGCTTTGGAAAAAAATTATAAATTTGCCTGAATGCAAATCCATTAAGCCGTCGAAAGATTTTTCAGAATTTTTTCTGCTGAAAAATTTAGACGATACGCATTGGCTTATTGGCCAATACAAAGCAATGGCCGAATTTGCAACCACCCTCCGCTCTGAAAAGATATTGCGTGATTTTTTGTCAGCTAAACGGATTCGCATTGGACTTCGCGCAACTGATATTCCGCCCGCCGATATTGACCGGCAAAAACGTTATGGAGTGACAGTGCGGGGAGAAAATTACAGTGAAAATTTTACAGCCAAGCGTTTGAATCTTACGGCGCGCCCCGTGCGTGAACTCAAAGTGATGCCGATAAATCGCATTACAGACAATTCTGCAAATGTTAAAACTTTTTGGGAATCACAAACCCCACAATCACATCATATTGTCGAATTCAATAATCTCGAAGCATTAGGAGTTAGTCGCAAAAATGGAAACGACGGCATGGATTATTTCCAGCTTCCGGCAGTTCTATTGGCGGCGGAATTTCACCAGCGATACGTTAGTGCCATTTTGAAACCCACGCATAATTGGGAAAAGACAAAGTTGACGGTAGAAATGCCGAATGTTTATAGCAGTCTTTATTTAGAACGCAGCAAATTGTTTGAACCATTATGGTCTGTCTCGAAAGCAATTTTCGACCATGCCGGTATTGAAAAGCCATCCTTAATTAATCACCCTAAAAATCCATGAAAACATCCACGTTGATTCTAACAATTCTCGTCATCGTTATTGCATTTTATTTTGGCCGAATGTTTGAGCGTATGGCTTCGGTGCAATGCGAAATCGGAAACTTAAAAAATCGCGTATGCGACCTTGAACAATTGAACGCGCGCCGCGAAGCAAAGTGGTGTTGGATTAAACAATTAGGCTCTCATTTGCCTATGGTGGGCAAATATATTGACCGAGAATAACAAAACAAAAATTGATAATATGAGTAAAAAACATCATGTTTCGTTTAACGCACACAAAAAAGTTCCTATGGAAACGCGAGTGTCGTTTCCGACCAAAAGTGGAATTGTGTCATTTGAAGCGAAGAAAAAAGTCCCCGTGCCTGTCCATGTTGATTTCATGGCAAAAAATAAGTCGAAATAACGGACACAAACGGCCAGTTGTTTTTTTTGGCAATCGCACTTCTTTGAAAAGGGGTGATTTACCAACCCCTTCCCAAACTGTCAGTAAAAGTGTCAGTAAAAATTGTGGAAAATTTTTCCGACTGGTAAATGAATTGTCTTGAATTGTTCGGAAATTTTGAAAAAATGCTTTTGAAAATGGTGAATTCGCGCACGAATCCCACCCCTTCCGCCAGTTTTGCTTGGAAATATTCAAATTCCCCAAATGAATCAATGTGTCTGTCGGGGAAAGGCTCTTCAATTTTGGTTGTGTTCCAAGTCGCATCATGGGTGCAACTTACCGTATCTTGGGAGCAATCCGACGTGTCACGGACGTATCTAATTATCCAATGCGCGATTCAGGCGGGCAACTTCTGTATCGCGGCGTGCGCGCCGCTTCATGTGGGCGTTGTGCATCTTCGCGACGAAATTTCCGTCAGAAAATTTTGCTTTTGTTTTAGTGGAATAGGGAACGAATTTCACTGTAGCACCGTTTTTCATTTTTAACTTTCTCATAATTGGATGATGTTGGATTGCTCACTGGTTTGCGGCGTGAGCGACGTCCATGCGGACGGAACGGCATTGAAACCGCAAACGCTGGCAAATAAAAATGAAACGCACGCGGTAAAAATTTTGAATCCGGCGGATTACCCGACGGATTTGGTTCAGCCAATTTTGAATTCATGCGGCGGCATAAAAATTTCCGCGCGGCATGGATTTTTTTGCGCGGCGAAAATTCAGCGCGTTATCAACTTTTATTTTTGATGCAACCGCGCGATGAAAAGTTGTTTCACGATTTGAACATGACGGCGCAAGCGGCGCGCGTTAAAGCAAAAGTTGAAATTGAACTTGGTTTGTTGAATGAGCGGGACGCAAATTATATCGCGCAATTATTTAGCCAGGCACAGCCTTTTTATGCCGCCGCCGATTAATCACTGCGCTGGATGAAAATGCCGTGACGTTTAAATTTTGAAAATAATTTTTCGATTTTCGGGAATTAAAAATTCATTTTCCGCTATTTTCTCGCGAATTTTTAATAATTTATTTTCGATTTTTCCAGTATTTTTTTCGTAATTAAATTCATTTTTCCGATTTTTTCCGGTTAAAATTTTGAATTAAAAATCAATTTCTCGAATTATCTACGGTAACGGCGTAATTCACTGTAGAAATTCACTGGCAAGCCCGTAAGGGATGCCAAACAGCATAGTGTTCTAAGGCGAAGCTACACGGTAGAACATGAATGGAGAATTAGTGGTCAGACTGTTGGTATAGTCAATCAGTGTGGAGGTGCTCAAAAAGTTGGTCACGTCCATCCAGTTTTGTAGGTCGGTGGAGGATTGAATGCGGTAATTCTTTCCAGCTTCGACGGCAATCATCAAAGCATCCCCGCCTCCGAAATGGCTTAATAAGTATAATTGTGCGGGCGTGAACGCTTGGCTGATAAAGGCGGTCAAGTGCGCGACACTACTGGTGACGACGCCCGCGGCATTGCTGACGGTGACGAAATAAGCGCCAGCATTATTCGTGGTTATGAAATTCAACGTCAGCACATTGGTCAACGCTGCCGTGCCCGACGTAGATGCAATCAATCTGTTCGACACGCCCGCAGTTAAAAACCAGCGATAGTTTATTGGCGTGGTGCCGGTAACGCCGACGGTAAATTTCACGTTGGCGCCGACATTGGTATTCACATCCATGGGTTGATTGGTAATTGCGGGAGCGACGACGACCGTCAACGTGGCGTTGGTGCTGACGGCAGTGCCGTAAAAATTTGTAACGACGACAAAATAACGTCCGGCATCCGTCGCTTGCGCGTTGCTAATCGTGATGAACGTATCGGTCGCATTTACAATGAGATTAGTCACGAGCACGTTGGTCACGCCGTTGAAATTCGTCTGAATCAGATACCATTGATAAGCCAATGGGTCGGTGCCAACGACAGTAACCGTGAAGGTGGCGTTGCTTCCAGCGATGATTGTCTTGCTGACCGGATTGGTGGCGATGACCGGACTTTGCGGCGCATAAAGCATCAGACTCGCCAGACGACTGGTAACAACGCCGACGGCGTTGCTGACGGTGACCATGTAAATGTCATTCGTCAAAACATTGTTCAGCGTCAGCGTGTTGGTAAGCGCCGATGAGTTTAAACTTGATAAAATCAATTTGTTCGACACGCCAGCAGTGGAAAACCAGCGATAGTTCATCGGCGCGGTGCCGGTAACGCCAACGGAAAATTTTACGGTCGCGCCGACGTTGGTCGTAACGTCTAATAAATCGCTGGCGATGACAGGACGCAATTGCACGGTGAGTGTGGCGTTGGTGCTGACGGCCATTCCATAATTATTTGTGACGACGACAAAATAACGTCCTGCGTCGGTGGCCTGCGCGTTGCTAATCGTGATGAAACTACTCGTCGCATTGGCGATGATATTGGTCACTAGCACGTTGGTGAAGCCGTTGAAATTGGTTTGAGCGAGATACCATTGAAACGCAAGCGGCGCGTTGCCTGCGGCGACAACGGAAAATGTGGCGTTGCTTCCGATGTTGACGGTCTTGCTAACGGGATTTGTGAGAATGACCGGAATTTGCCCGGGATAAAGTGTCAGGTTCGCCAGACGTCCGGTGACGACGCAAGCGGCGTTGCTGACGGTGACCATATAAATGTCATTCGTCAAAACATTGTTCAGCGATAGAGTATTGATGAACAACGATGAGTTCAATGTAGATGCAATCAATTTATTTGATACGCCCGCAGTAGAATACCAACGGTAGCTGATGGGCGTCGCGCCGTTAACGGCGACGGTAAATCTTACGTTCGCGCCGACATTTGTCAGCACGTCCGGCGGTTGATTGGTGATAAGAATCGTGGCGTCTTTGAGCGCGAGGCTATGCGCGTAGCCGCCGGACACAGCGAGAATGCGATTCAAATTATGAATGTTGGTCGTGCCATTCGCTTGTCCCAAAGAAGTGTCGCCCCATTGCTCAATCGTGCCGTTATTTCTCACAGCAAGGCTGTGCAAATATCCGTCCGCGACGGCGATGGCACTGGTCAAATCCTGCGGCGGTGTGGACTGGCCGTAATTAATCGTGTCGGAATTAGTATTGTCCGCGCCCCAGCCTGCAATCGTTCCATCGGATTTCAACGCGAGCGCATGAAAACCGCCCGCACTGATAGCGACAACATTTGAAAGTCCGGCGGGCACGTCGGTTTGTCCGTAATAATCATCGCCCCATGCGACAACAGTCCCGTCGGCGCGCAACGCAATGCTGAAAGCATTTCCACACGCAATGGCAATGGCGTTGTTCAGACCATCCGGCGGGTCGGTCTCGCCGTAAAAATCGTAACCCCAACATTCCACCGTGCCATCGCTGCGCAATGCCGCACTGTGAAATGCGCCCGCAGCAATTGCAATCGCGTTGCCCCGCACATTCGTCAAATCCGATGGCACGTCAATTTGATTGAACGAATCGTCGCCCCAGCCGACAACGACGCCGTTATTTTTGAGTGCGAGGCTATGGTCGTGACCGGCGGCAACGGCAACGACATTTGAAAGTCCCGCCGGAACATTTGTCTGGCCGTAATCGTTCAATCCCCACGCAACGACTTTGCCCGCGGGCGTCACGGCGAGATTGTGCCAGTAGCCGGCGGAAATCGCCGCCGCAATCAATCCGCTCGGCGTATTCGTTTGGTGATATGTGTTGTCGCCCCAGGCAACGACCGTTCCGCGCGCGGACGGCAGAGTCAGTTGCGGAGTGGCATTCGATACGGTCAGCGTGAAAGCCGTGTCGCCATAATCGGATTGCCAACCAAATGACGCGGGCAATTTCAAATTGGCGAACAAAGCCGACGCGCCGTTAGCATAAGTAACTGGCGAAAACGAATCGCCGACATGTGGAATGTAGCCGTCTTCCAAATTGAAACTCAGTGTTCCGTCAAGCGCGGCAGCACTATTGGAAAAATTGATTTGGCCGAAATCATCTGTGCCACGAACGCCAAAACTCAAAATTCCCGACGCCAGCGAATAAGCAGCATCTAAATTCACAATTCCGTCTTCGACGTTGAGCGTGCCGTTGTTTTCGAAATATACTTCGAGGTCAAACGCGCCTGCGCCGCCGTTTTTGCGCAATGTGCCATCGTTGTGAAATTGTTCGAGCGATGGATTACCGCCCGAATAAATTCCAAATCCGTCGTTTTGAATATTCCACGTTCCTTCATTCCAAATCGCGCCGTTGCGAAAATTTCCCCCGTCGTTTTCAATTTCAACCTGCCCGCTTTGATTCACGATTGAATAATTTGTCACCGGCCCCCAAATGTCAGCGTTAGTTGCGTTCAACACGCCGCCGGCAGCGACAGTCAGAGATGAATTTTGCGTGATAATGAGATTTGTTGCGTCCAATTCGCCGGCCACGGTCAAACCAGGCGCGGCATCGAGATAGAAATAATTCAATTTCAAAACCCCGTTGGAATTGACAACCCCAGCAGTTTCAAAATCAAAATAATGATAAGAAGTGACACCCGATAAAATTAAAGTATTCGTCCCGCCACCGCCACCCAGCGTGAGTGAATTAATGTTTATGTCCATGTCCGTGGCAGTCACCGTGTAATTTCCGTTCGCGGTGATTTGCACGTCGTCATCAGGTTCGGGAATTTGGTTTGGACTCCAACTGTTCGCATCACTCCAATTGCCGCCCGCAGTATTCGTCCACGTGATAGTGTCGCCGAGCGCAGCCCTTACTTGAGTCAGGCAAATGAGGCAAATGTAGAAACAAATTTTTGTGAAGTTCATGACGTCCTTCAAGATATGAAAATGCGAACGCTGGCGAAAAAACGGATGAGACTTGTTTCCGCAACGGTCAACGACTTTAGCTGTCGTTTATGATTCATTCTGACTCTGCAGACTACACTTAAACCCATCAGCCGTGTCAACTTTATTTGACCGGCGGTGGACTTGGTTTAGGGTTTCGGAAATCCCATTGTTACCTGATATGGTCATATATTTAGTTGAGCATTTTTTGTTAATTTGTATTCAATTTTGGATTTTTCTGTCAAACAAGCCAATTGCCATTACTGCCAATGACGTGCTAGATTCATAGCGTCATGCAAGTCACAGTGGAAATGCCCGACCAAGTTGCCCGCCAATGGGGAGAAACCCCGGACGCGGTAGGGCGTCACGTCTTGGAAGACGCGGCGATTGAAGGCTATCGCGCTGGACGTCTTTCACAACGTCAAGTAGGCGCGATGCTGGGCTTGGATTACTGGCAAACAGAGGCGTTTTTGAATCAGCGTGCCGTGCCGTTGAATTATTCCGCCAATGACCTTGCGGTTGACAACGCCACGCTGGAAAAAATTCTTTCCCGCTCGTGAGCGTCGTCGTTTCCGACACTTCACCGTTGCACTACCTGATTTTGTGCGACGCGGAAAATGTCCTGCCCAAATTATTCCAGCGAGTGATTATCCCACCGATGGTTTTCCACGAGTTGCAGCAAACGAACACACCGCAGCCGGTGCGTCAATGGGCGGCAAAGTTGCCGGAATGGGTTTCGGTGCAAACGCCTAAAGCAGTGAACTTGAAATTGGACGTGGACGCTGGCGAATTGGAAGCGATTTGTCTGGCGCGAGAAATTCATGCCGATGCGCTTTTGATGGATGACCGCGCCGGACGCACTGCGGCGATTCAATGCGGGCTGGCTGTCGTTGGCACGATTGGTTTATTGGAACAAGCAGCGGCGCGCGAGCTGATTCAATTGCCAAAGACGCTGGCGAAATTGCGACAAACGAACGTGCGGCTTGACGCTGAATTGATTCGCGCCGCGCTTGCACGCGATGAATCACGGAGAAAGAAATAATTATGACTCCTTTCCACGAAGGATTAAATCACTGGCAGCGGCAATGGTTGAGCAACCGATTGCATAAGAAAAATCAAAATCCGCCTGAACCCGCGCCTTATATTCCGCCAGCGAATCCAAAACCGACACGAACAAAAAGGACAAAATCGAAATCGAAATCGGCGGAATAAATGGAATGCGGCGGAAGAGGTGACACATCAACCCCTTCCAAACTGTCAGTAAAAGTGTCAGTAAAAATTGTGAAAAATTTTTCCGAGTGGTAAATGAATTGTCTTGAATTGTTCGGAAATTTTGCGAAAATACCTTTGAAAATGGTGAATTCGCGCACGAATCCCACCCCTTCCGCCATTGCCGTTTTCTCGGCTATCAAGTTCAAAAAAGAGGAGATCGTTCGACATCAGTGAATATGGTCGTGGCAAACTTTCGGTTGTGCGAATCAAAGAAGCCAATACCATTTCCGCATGATTGAGGTGAACCAACTGACCAAGCGTTTTGGAACGCAAACGGCAGTGGATTCTCTTTCGCTTCAAATTCCCGCCGGACAAATTGTCGGTTTTCTCGGGCCGAATGGCGCTGGAAAATCCACAACGTTGAAAATGCTTACCGGCATGATTGAACCGACCAGCGGCAGCGCAACCATTTGCGGTTTTGATTTGCAGCGCGAGCCGATTGAAGTCAAACGACACGTCGGATTTGTGCCGGAATCTGGCGCGGTATTTGAATCGCTTACTGGATTGGAATATCTGGAAATGGTTGCCGCGCTTTACGGCATTCCGTCGGGCGCCGCGCGGGCGCGCATTGAACAATTCATCACCTTTTTCGATTTAAGTTTTGAAACGCTCACCGACAAATTGCTGGGCGCTTATTCCAAAGGCATGAGGCGCAAGGTCGTTATCACATCCGCGCTGCTGCACAATCCGCCCGTGGTTTTTTTCGATGAACCGCTGGATGGTTTGGATGCAAATGCCGCCGTCGGTTTCAAGGCATTGATTCAAACATTGGCGCGCGAAGGCAAAACGATTGTTTATAGCTCGCACATTTTGGACGTGGTTGAACGCGTTTGTCATCGCGTCATCATTATTGATAAAGGCAAATTGCTTTTGGACGGCAAGCCGGAAGAGCTTGTTGCGCAGCACAACAGCGGCACGCTTGAAAAATTATTTACGCAATTGACCGGCGGCGATGAATTGGAACGTCGCGCGGAAGATTTTGCCAAAACATTTCGCGCATGAGCGAGAAACCGCCATTGCTCGCGTCGGCCATGAGCGCGCCAACCTCCAAGCAGGCGTTGCGAAAACTTTTTCTGACCTTATTTTTGCGCGGGCGCGGCGCGCGCGGGCTTCAGCGAAGCAATGCGCCGAAATCCGTCGGCCAAAAACTTTTTCTCACGCTGCTTTTTTATCTGCTGTTCGGTTGCATGGCTTTAACCATGTCGCAACAACCGGTTTTTGCGCTCGCAATTTATCTTCATGCGATGACGTTTGCATTTCTTTCAATGTTCGTCGCTGCGTCCGCCGGTGAAATTCTTTTTAACAAAGAAGAAGCCGACATTCTTTTGCATCGGCCCATTGAACCAAAAACGATGCTCTGGGCAAAAATCCGCGTCTTGGTTGAAATTTCACTTTGGATTGCGTTCGCTTTCAACCTTGCGGGAATTTTTGCCGGTCTCGGCGCGCCGGATGGCGGCTGGCGATTTCCAATTGCTCACATTATTTCCACAATTTTTGAAGCGTTATTTTGTGTCGGTTGCGTGGTTTTGGTTTATCAATTGTGCCTGCGCTGGTTTGGACGCGAACGACTTGAAGGTTTGATGACCACGGCGCAAGTGTTTGTCACCATCGGCGCCGTTTTGAGCGCACAGATTTTGCCGCGATTAGTTTTTCGTTTCCATCACGTCTTAACTGCAAGCGAAAGTTCAGCGTGGATTATATTTTTGCCGCCCGCATGGTTTGCCGGATTTGATGACGCCCTTTCCGGCAGCGCAACGCCGCTATCATGGCTGCTTGGCGGAATGGCCGCTGCTTTTACGGTTATCGTGTTATGGCTTGCTTTCGGAAAACTCGCGCACAGTTACGAAGCCGGCTTGCAAGTGCTCAACGAAACAGCGCGCCAACCAAAACGACGCGGCCGGCGCTGGCTGGAAATTTTTGTGAACGCTCCGCCGCTTCGCTGGTGGTTGCACAATCCGGTTGAACGCGCTTCATTTCTATTAACCGCCGCCTATTTGTTTCGCGACCGCGATACAAAATTGCGAATTTATCCCGGCATTGCGCCGATGCTGATTCTTCCATTCATTTTCCTGATGCAAAGCAGTGGCAATGCGGGCAGTTTCGGCGTCGCGTTTTCGGGCGGCTATCTCGGACTGATTCCTCTCATTGGACTGAACACGCTTCAATACTCGCAGCAATGGCAGGCATCCGATATTTTTCGTTCCGCGCCGATAATCGGGCCGGCCTCCATTTGCCACGGCGCGCGGCGCGCGATTCTTTGTCTCTTGACGTTACCCGTTTTAATTTTCTTTGCGCTGCTTTGTATTTTTATTCATCCGCAAGTTTCAACGCTGTGGTTGCTTTTGCCGGGAATTGTCACTTTGCCGGTTTATGCACTAGTGCCCGCGGCTATCGGACGCGCTGTGCCGCTGTCTTCGCCAATTGAAGAAGCAAAATCTGCCGGACGCGGTTTGACGATGGTTTTGGTCATGTTCATTTCCATTGGCTTGTCTTTTCTCGCTTCCTTCGCCTGGGATGGCGGATGGTTTTGGGAATTTTTTGTAATCGAAACAACGGCTTCCATTGTTGTTTATTTTTTTATGCGCGCCTTGCTGAATCGCGTTCGTTGGAAATCGGCGGAATAGTTTTCGGAAAAATAAAATTACGCCACGTGGAAAATTATTTCCGCCGATTCGACAAATCTTGCAATCGCGCTAAAATTTTTCCGTGACTAAATTACGAATCAGCGGCATGACGTGCTCCAATTGCGCGCGCCACGTCACTGAAGCGATTCAATCTGCACCGGGCGTCCGCAGCGCGACTGTTTCACTCGAAAATCAAAATGCCGTTGTGAATTGGAATTCCGGCGCGACGGAAAATGTTCCTGCGATTTTGCAAGCCGTGAAAGAGGCGGGCTATGAAGCTGAAGAAATTCAAAATCCAGACGCTTCGTGCGGCTGCGCTTCTTGCCACACGCCGACAAAACATAATTGGCAAATCAACTTGTGGCTTGGAATCTCCGTCACGGCATTTCTGATGATTGGCGAATGGATTTTCGGCTGGATGATGCAGCCGTGGTTTTGCTGGCTCTCATTTGCGCTTGCCGCCATTGTTCAAATTTTTTCCGGCGCGCAATTTTATCGCGGCGCGTGGCGGCAATTGAAAATCGGCAGCTCAAACATGGACACACTCGTCGCGCTCGGGTCGACGACGGCGTTTGGATTTAGCTGCTGGGTTTTGTTCAGCGGTCGAGGCGGGCATTTATATTTCATGGAAGCTGCGGCCATTATCACGCTCATCAGCCTCGGCCATTTTTTTGAAGCGCGCGTCAGTGAAAAAGCCAGCGGCGCGTTGAAATTGCTCATGGAACTTGCGCCGCAGACAGCTCGGCGAAAAAATTCTGGTGAAAGCGAAAATGAAATCGCCATCGCTGAATTAAAAATCGGCGACCAAATCGTTTTGCGTCCCGGCGATAGAATTCCCGTGGACGGAATTGTTATTGAAGGCGAATCGGCAGTGGACGAATCATCGCTCACCGGCGAATCCAATCCCGTTGATAAAAAATCCGGCGCTGAAGTTTTTGCGGGCACAATCAATTTAAATGGTCGCGTCATCATGCGTGTCACAAAAACCGGCGACGCGACTGCGCTCGCGCACGTCATCGCCGCCGTGCAACGCGCGCAAAGCAGCCGCGCAGAAATTCAGCGTCTCGGCGACCGTGTGAGCAGCATGTTTGTTCCCGCCGTTGTCGCGGTTGCTGTCGCCGCGGGAATTTTTTGGGGAATTCATTCCGGCGCGGAAAAAGCATTTATTGTCGCAGCCGGAGTTTTAATCATCGCCTGTCCGTGCGCGATGGGCTTGGCTACGCCCGCGGCAATCATGGCCGGAGCAAATGCGGCGTCGCGACGAGGCATTTTAATCCGCGACGGCGTTGCGCTGGAAAAAGCGGGCAAAATTTCGGCAATCGTTTTCGATAAAACGGGAACATTGACGATGGGAAAACCGGAAGTCGCGGCGATTCAGAATTCAGGAACAAAAAATCTTGCTGCAGCGCTTGCCTATAATTCCACGCATCCCATCAGTCATGCGATTGCAAAATTGTCGGAAGGAAAAATTGAATTGAAGGAA
The DNA here is from genome assembly GCA_021323835.1 of Verrucomicrobiota bacterium. Lineage (GTDB taxonomy): Bacteria > Verrucomicrobiota > Verrucomicrobiia > Limisphaerales > UBA11358 > UBA11358. The sequence goes on from JAJPKI010000208.1 coordinate 14,569, forward strand.
TGGAAAGAGATTCGCGGCAACGGCATTGAAGCAAAATCGGAAATCGGAAATGAGAAATCGGAAATTCGTCTGGGTTCGTTGCGCTGGTTACGCGAAAATGGCGTGGATTTGACGGCAGGCGAAAAATTTATTTCAGAATGGTCAAATCAAAGCGCGACGATTGTCGGGCTTGCCGAAGAAAAATCTTTGCTCGGACTTTTTGCCATGCGCGATTCGGTAAAATCAAACGCGGCAAAAGTTATTGAACAATTACAGCGACAGGGATTGAAAATTTTTCTCGTCACCGGCGACAATTCGCAAACTGCAAATGCAATTGCAAAACAAGTCGGCATCGCGCCGAAAAATGTTTTTACCGAAGTGCGGCCGGAGCAGAAAGCGGAGTTCATAAAAAAATTGCAAGCGCAAGGCGAGCACGTGGCATTTGTCGGCGACGGCATCAACGACGCGCCGGCGCTCACGCAGGCGGATTTGGGCATCGCCGTCAGCCGCGCCAGCGACATCGCGCGTGACGCTGCGGACATCATCTTGCTCAAATCGGAAATCGAGGCCGTTCCCGAAGCGCTCGGTCTGGCGCGCGCGACGCTGCGAACCATCAAACAAAATTTGTTCTGGGCATTTTTTTACAACGCCGTTGGTGTGCCGCTCGCCGCTTGCGGATTTATCAGTCCGATTTTTTGCGCTGCGGCGATGGGCGCGTCGGATTTAATTGTCATCGGCAATGCGTTGCGATTGTTGCGAAGACGTTGAAAGTGAGTCGGCCAATTTTATTTTTCGAAAATGATTTCGCAATTTAAGAAGCGGTCGCTCCAACCCATAATAAGAAATGGCCGCCACGACAAATAGCGGTGGTATCCACAAACCTGCCCACCAGAATCGTTCGAGTCCAAAAATGTGCGGCGGGCTCCAGAACAATTGCTGCCAGATGTAAAGCGAATAAGACAAAACGCCGATTTGACGAATCCATTTCCAATTGAGCGCACGATAAAACATTGCTTTAGGCTTCAAAACGCTGTGCAGGAGGAAAATTGAGAAGCCAAACGCCTGTAGCGAGCTGCCAAGTTCCAGCAACCATGTCGCAGTTGGAGTAATTCGCATAAAGATGAAAGGCAAAGAAATTGCCGCCGTCGCGCAAATTATTGCCAGCCATTTTCGTGACGATAAAATTCTTTCAATCAAATCCGATTTATGAGCAAGCAGAACGGCGGATGCACAACCGAAGGCCAAAGAGTCAAAACGCAGAAAAAATGAATCGCCGTAAAAAAACGGTTTGAAAATTGCCGGATAACTGGAATGGGGGGGACGGATAAAAAACAGTCAGGCTCAACGCGCGAAAAAATGGCGCCAGAAGAATTCCGAAAATCAGCACGCGCAAAGTCGTTCTTAAATTTTTTCCACCGCTCGCCAGCAAAAAAATTCCCGGCCACAGCAAATAAAATTGTTCCTCGACTGAAAGCGACCACAAATGCCCGCTGATGGCGTCGTTGCCAAAAAGATTTCTAGTGAAAGTCAGAGCGCCAATCCACGACGCGGAACTTTGTTTTGCCGCGCCGAAAAATTGCAGCAGTGCCAAGACACCAAGAAATGTGAAATATACCGGCAAAATTCGCAGGCAGCGGCGAATGTAAAAATCTTTCAAGCTGATGGAACCGGCCCGGTTCATTTCTTGCAGCAACAACCACGTGATTAAAAATCCGCTAATGACAAAAAAGAAACGCACTCCTAAATTGCCATCGAAAATCCAGCCGAAAGCCGGATGCAGCCAAACCGGAAAACCCTGAATGAAACTGCTGTGAAAACCGAGCACGAGCAGGATGCTGACCGCCCGCCACCCATCAAGCGAAGGCAAACGCGATAAGAAAATTTTTGACGATGAAACCGGCTTTATTTCCGCGGATAAAAGAGAAATTTCTTTTTGAAGCTCTTTCGGCATGTGGTTTTCTTTTAGCAAATAATTTCCCCGATTTCACCAATGAATTTAAATTAATCGGCGCACCCGCGCTCGACAAAACTTTTTCTTCGCGCCATTCTGCTGCAATGGCATTCGAATCGGATTCGCCGCTGGACACGCTTTGGAAGGAATACGGGCGCGTGTTCGCGGACTTCGACGACCTCACGCTCGCGCGCTGGCTGGCGCAAACGCTCGGCCAGCTTGAAGGGAAAGCGTGGCGGCTGTCGCATCCACTCGTCGGCGCATATCGGCTCGCTGCGCAAATTGGAAACGACCGTTCGATTTGGCATAAACGCATGGCCACGCCGCCAGTCGCCTACGCGGAATCGCCGTGTTGTCGCGCGCCGTTTTTGCCGTTGCTGACGCGTGACGTGCGCGAGAGCGGTTTAATTTGCCAGCATTGCAGTGAAACGCTCGTGCCGTTTGATGAAATTCCCGCGGACTTGCGCGGCGAAATTGAATCGTGGGCGCAACAATACGAGCCCATCCATGCCGTCGCGCATTGGGACGACCGCCAGCGCAAACGAGTTGGCGGAAATTACGATTCAGCATTTGAAAACGCCGCGCAACAAGCGGAAAAGCTTTTAATCGTCGCTGGAAAAAACCTTGCGCCGAAATTGTTGAACCATTACGCCGCCGCAATTTGGGAAGACCAGGACGAGTGCCTCGAGGTGCGGCCGGAGGATGTTGCGCTATGAGATTTATTTTGAAGTGGCTGCTGCGCTTATTTCTTGTCGCAATTGCGCTCGCAATAATTGCTGTCGTCATTTTTCTGCTTTCTTACAACACAGTCATCCGCAAAACCATCGAGCAGCAAGTCCAGTCGCAGGCCCACATGGACATGCAAATCGGTAATTTCAAACTCGCGCTCGCGTCGCCGACGGTTCGCGCGCAGCAAATCAAAATTGCCAATCCACCGGAATTTGGTGGCGCGCCGCTGGTGAGCATTTCGGAAATTTACGTGGAATATGACCGCAATGCATTTGCGAAGAAACAAATTCACGTGAAGCTGGCGCGAATCAATCTGGCCGAGTTCGATATTGTGAAAAATCAAAACGGCCAGACGAATATTTTTATGCTCGTCCGTGCGCCGCAATTGCGCAATGGCAAAACCGTCGCCGTTTCACCGCAGAAATTCGATTTCAAAAAGCAGGCCGGCTACGATTTTCAAGGCATTGACGCGCTGAACGTTTCCGTCGGCAAAGTAAAATTCATTGATTTGAGCAATCCGCAAAACGACCGCGAGCAATCCATCGGTCTCGATAATTTTGTCATTCCAAATGTAAAGTCGGCCAAAGACCTCGACGGCTTGTGGACGGTGATTTATTTAAAGAGCGATGGATTTTTTGATTCAATTCTCGGACACAAAGGCAATCCGATTCAGGATTATCTCAAATCCATCGGGGTTGCATTTTAACATTTTCCGCGCGGACGAAATTTTCTAACCTGTCGCGTGCATCGCGACCAACTCAAATCTGCCGCGCGCCTCGTCGTCAAACTTGGCACCGGCGTGCTGACCGACAGCCGGAAGCAAATTGACCCGGCGCAGTTGGAGCAACTCGTCGCGCAAATCGCAGCGCAGCGAAAAGCAGGAAAAGAAATCGTTCTTGTCACGAGCGGTGCGGTCGGCGCGGGCATGGGCGCGCTCGGTTACGAAAAGCGCCCGGCGGAACTTGCTGAACTTCAAGCGTGCGCCGCTGTCGGGCAATCGCGCCTCATGGCAACTTACGCCGAACTTTTTGCCAAACACGATTTGCATGTCGCGCAAGTTTTGCTGACGCACGAAGATTTGGAGCATCACGAGCGGCATTTGAATGCGCGCAACACGCTCGTGACGCTGCTCGACCGCGGCGTCATTCCCATCATCAACGAGAACGACGCTGTCTCATTCGCGGAAATCAAATTTGGCGACAACGACAAATTATCCGCGCTCGTCGCGTCGCTGTTGCCGGCGGATTTGCTCGTGATTTTGACAACGGTGGACGGCGTCGTGGAAAATTTTGGCAAGAAAGACCCGAAAACAATTTCCAAAATCGAACAAATAGATTCGACGATTGAAAAGCTTGCCGGCGGGACAACGAGCGAAACGGCTGTCGGCGGAATGCGGTCAAAAGTTGAAGCGGCAAAAATTGTCGTTCGCTCGGGAATTCCGCTGGTGATTGCGTCCGGCAAAAAGAAAAATGTCCTCGCAAAAATTCTCGGCGGCGAAGACGAAGGAACAATTTTCGTCGCGCAGCCGAACAAATTGCAGGGACGCAAACGCTGGATTGCGTTTTTTCATCATCCGAAAGGAACCTTGTTTGTGGACGACGGCGCCAAGAAAGCGCTGCGCGAATCCGGGAAAAGTTTGCTGCCGCCGGGCGTTTCGCGTTGCGAAGGAAATTTCGACGCGGAAGAAGTCGTGCGCATTTGCGATTTAAATGGGACGGAATTCGCGCGCGGCATCGCTAAATTTCCCGCGGAAGAAATTCGCACGAAAAAATTGGCGCGCGTGGAATTGGTTCATCGCGACGATTTGGTCATTTTGTGAAGCGCCAGCCCGCCATCAACGATTTGCTCAAGGTCATGGCGAAGTTGCGTTCGCCGAAAGGTTGCCCGTGGGACCGCGAGCAAACGCATTTGAGTTTGCGCCGTCATGCGATTGAGGAAATTTACGAGTTGATTGACGCGATTGAGGCGCGCGACGACCACGAAATGGCGGAGGAACTCGGCGATTTATTGCTGCAAGTTGTTTTCCACGCGCAGATGGCGAAGGAGCGCGGCGCGTTTGATTTTGAAACCGTGGCGCGGCAGCAGGTGGACAAATTGATTCGCCGTCATCCGCACGTCTTTGGAAAAGTGAAAGTCAAGAATGTGGACGAAGTTTGGGCGAACTGGGAAAAAATCAAGCGCGCGGAAAAGCTGGGAACGCATCGCGAACGCAAATCGGCGCTGGACGGAATCCCAAAACACTTGCCGGCATTGTTGCGCGCGGAAAAACTGGCAAAGAAAGCTCGCAAAGCCAATTTGCTGGCGAAAAATTCCGGTGAAGAAATTTCACGGGCAAATCTCGGCAAGAAATTGTTCGCGTTGGCGGAATTCGCGCAATCGCGCGGCTGGTCGGCGGAAGAATTGTTGAGCGACGAAATCAAAAGGCGCGAACGCGAGTTTCGCAAATTGGAAAAATCTAAATCATGACGCGCACAGAAAAACTTCTGGCCGAAATTGTCGCATTGCCGAGCGTGAATCCGGCGTTTCTGCCGCCGCGCCATCCAAATGGCGGTGAAAAAAATGTCGCGGATTTTTTGGCGGGCGTCGCCGCACGCGCCGGACTGGAAATCGAATTTCAGAAAGTTTTTCCAAATCGTTCCAACTTTATCGCGCGACTGCTGCCGCAAAACAAAATCCGGCAAA
>JAJPKI010000113.1 GCA_021323835.1 Verrucomicrobiota bacterium
TAAAAAGACGGCAGTTTTGCCATTAGTGCCGCAACTTGTGCAACGGCTCAAAGATTGGCGGACGCAGCAACCGGCTCTTGTTGGGAAAGTATTTAGGCGCGGTGTTCCAACGACGGAAATGCTTGTAAAAGATTTAGCGGTTTGTGGTCTTAAACGCCAAGACGAACATGGCCGCCATTTAGATTTCCATGCGTTGCGGCATACGTTTGCAACGATGCTGGCAAATGCTGGAATTTCTCCGCGCGTGGCAATGGAATTGATGCGGCACAGTGATATGCGTTTGACGGCGAAAACTTACACGGACACGATGAACCTGCCTTTGTTTGGTGAATTGGAAAAATTAACGGCAAAATCACCTTCACTTCCTGCTTCACTAAATTCTGAAAAAACGGGTCTAAAAGAGGGTATTTCTGACCAAACGGAACTGCCGGAAAAAGTTGGAAGTCACGTCATAAATGACGATAACAGAACAACTTTGACCGAACTTGTCCCACCATTCAAAAACCTAGAGATGGTGGAGCCGAGGGGATTCGAACCCCTGACCCCCACAATGCCATTGTGGTGCTCTACCAACTGAGCTACGACCCCATCCGTGGCAGACTGACAAAATAATTTTTTTTACCGCCAAGTCAAAACATTTCGCCGATGCAATGTAAATTTGAACCGGTGCGGTGAATGTCTTGCGAAGATATAAATTGAATTGAACGTCCGCAAAAATTGTCTAGCGTTTTCCCGTGGCCGAACCCAAACCTTCACCGCGCATCGCATTTCTGACGCACGAACCGTTTTATCCGCCCAGCGGCGGCGGTTCGGCAGAAGCGGTATATCTCATCGAAGAAATGGTCCGGCGCGATTGGGAAATCCATTTGTTCTGTCCAAAAATTCCCGATGCAGAAATCGTTGAGAAAAAATTCGGAATCCATTTGCATCAATTTTCAAAATGGCAAATGGGCCGCTACGCCAAATTACGAAACTTCAAATATCTGGCGTATCCATTTTTTCTCGAGCGCATGGTGGTCGCCACCGCGCGCAAAATAAAATTCGATTTAATTTTGTCGCAACACACCATTTCCGCCGTCGCCGCCGGCAACTTAAAATCGCGATTGAAACTACCAGTCATTTTTAATTTCCCGGATTTGCTCACCGGCTTCATGGAAACCTGGCCGCGTTACGTCGCGCCGCGCCCGATTGTTGAATCGCTCAAACGCTACGAATTGTTGTTGCCGACAAAATACGACGCCGACGGTGTGCTCACCGTTTCCGACACGCTCGCCGATTTATTCGCCGGAAAAAATTTTCCGCGCGAAAAAATTTGCCCGATGTATTACGGTTACGACGCGAAATATTTTCCATTTCGCAGCCAGCCGTCGCCAAAAAATCCGCCGGTCGTCGTCATGCACGGCTCATTCGACGCGCATCATCTCGGTGAAATTGCTTTTTACGCCGCGAAATATGTTTCGGCAAATCGGCCGGGAACAATTTTTCGTTTCATCGGCAAACGCACCGGCACATTGGACAAATTTCTGAACCGCGCGCAAAAAGAAATTCCTGATTTCAAATTTGAATCCACCGGCTTCGTGCCTTACGCGCAAATTTCGGAATTCCTCGCCGACGCGAGCGTCGGCATCGTGCCTTACGAAGAATCTTCCGGCACGCACTGTGCATTTGTCGCGAAAATTGTGGAATATATTGCCATCGGCCTGCCCGCCGTCAGCACGCCGCTCAAAAGCATCCAAAGTTATTTCCGAAATGATCCGATGGTGAAGTTCTCAAAATTCAACGGCGAAGATTTTGGGAAGAAAATTATTTCTTGGTTCGATGAATCTCCGACGGAGTGGCAATTGTCCGCGGCAAAATCTGCCGCGCATGTTCAAGCGGAATTGGATTGGCAACCGCTCTGCCGTAAGGCGATTGATTTTGTCGAAAAAATTTATTCAGCCGCAGAGCGCGGAGAAAAATAAATTATTTTTGACGTTGCCGGACGGCCTCGTAAAGAAATACCGCTGCAGCCGCGCCGACGTTTAATGAGTCCACATGGGGCGGCATGGGAATCGCCACGGCTTCATCGCACGCTTCCAAAACATTTTTTGAAATGCCTTCGCCTTCGTTGCCGAAGACGACGCAGCAATCGCCGGTGAAATTGGCCTGCGACAAAACTTTTTTGTCCGTGTGCGGATGCGCGGCCACGACGTGCATGCCGCGTTGCCGCAAATCGCGGATGATTTGCGCCAGATTCAATTTGCGAATCGGGTCGTCGCGTCGCAAGTTCGGGTCGCCATTTCTTATCGTTTCGATTTCAAAAATCGGCAAATCAAAAATGGTGCCCATGGAATTGCGGACGGAACGGCGCAAATACGGACTGCTGCTGGTTTCGCCGACAATCAGCGCGTGAACGCCAAACGCGGCGCAGGTGCGGACGAGCGCGCCGACATTTTCGGCGTTGGAGAGTTCGTCAATCGCCACAAAAAATCGCGGCTTGGGACTTTGCGTGTAAATTTCCTCAAGCGTCGCGAGCTTTGGAATTTTTGCGACAGCAAAGACGCCTTGAAAAACAGAATAGCCGGTGAGCGTTTCGAGCAATTTCTTTTCCGCGAGATAAACGGCGATGGGTTCCGGTCGCGCTTCAAGTTGTGCGCGAAAACTTTCCAGATGTTTTTCCGGCATGACGAGCGAAACGACCGTGAATTTGCTTCTCAAAAGGCGGCGCACGACGCGTTCGCTTTCGGCGACGAAAATATTTTGTTGCCGATGTTCAAGCGGACGACGGAGTGTGGCATACGGCTGCAATTCCGGCGCGCCGAAGGAATAAATTTTTTCAACGAGAGAAATCATTTGGCAATCGTTCGCGCAAGTCTGCCAGATTCAAACGGGATTTCCAATGCGTCGAAATCAAAAATTGCGCGGGCAGGGCGGGACATCTATTTTTACGGCGTGAATTTGAAAAGCTATTTGAGCATTTACGCGACGTTGTGGAAAAATTCCGTGGCGCGCGAAATGTCATTCAAAGGCAATTTCATTTTGTGGATTGTCGTTGAGACGTTGTGGTTTGGATTGCAATTGAGTTTCACATTGGTTGTTTACGGGCAGACGCAATCCATCGGCACGTGGAGCAAATGGCAGGCGGTGCTGTTGGTCGGCGCGAGCAGTTTCATCCAGCAAATCTATCAGGCATTTTTTCTGACGAATTGCACGGGGCTTTCGGAATTGGTGCGCACGGGCAAAATGGATTTTCTTCTGGCGCTGCCGGTCAACACACGTTTTATCGTTTCGACACGCCAAGTGGATTTAGGCGCGTTCGTCAACGCCGCGTTCGCCGTTTGCGTGATGGTTTATGCGGCGATGAAATTAAATTTGCATCCAACGTTTGCGCAATTTTTTGGATTCGTTGCATTGTGCGGCGTGGGAATTTTTATTCATTACACGCTGATGTTCATGCTCGCGGCAATTTCATTTTGGACGGTTCGGGCGCAAGGCATCGTGTGGGGCTATTATAATTTATTCAACATCGCGCGATTGCCGGACGATGCGTTTGCCAAGACCAAGGCGTTCCGCGCGGTGTTCACATTTGCGCTGCCGATTTTGCTGGTCTCGAATGTTCCGGTGCGCGTGCTCGTGAACACTTTGCAATCACCGGTCTGGTGGTTGTTGCTGCTGGCGCTGGGAATTATTTGGGCTGTGATTTCGGAATGGTTTTGGAGATTTTCGCTGCGCCGTTACACGAGCGCGAGCACGTAGTCATAAATTCGTTTTCAACGACGCTTTAATCACAGCAACAGGCTTGACCTTGTTGCGATGAACCGTAAAACTGATTCTCCATTTCCATGAAAAAAATCATTCGACTGATTCCCATCGCATTTACTTCACTGGCGGTTTTGAATTGTTCTGTTCGCGCGGCGGACGTTGCGGCAGACAATTCCGCAAATGTTTCAACAATTTCTGATGCGCAAATCCGCGACACCATCGAGCGCGTGGCAAAACATCTAATCGTCCCGCTGGCCGACGGCGAATATCCGGCGGTGAAGAATTTGGAAGAAGCGAAATCGGCGAAAGCACCCGTGGGAATTTCGTGGGGTTATCCATGGGGCGTCGCGTTGTTCGGCATGGAACGCTCGATGGATGTCACGGGCGACACGAACATTGATAATTTCGTCGTGCAGCACAATTTGATTTGCGCGCGTTATTACAATTGGCTCGATGATTTGGACAAAAAATTCGGAGCGGAAGGGAAAAATTTCGGGCGCAGCGCAAAAATCAAAGGGCTAATCAGCCTGGGAAATCTCGACAGTTGCGGCTCTATGGGAAATGAAATTGTCGAAAGCATGGTTCGTCATCTCGACAAAATGACGCCGGAAGAAAAAATTGTCGCTGCGCGCGTCGCCGATTGGGTTGCCAATAAACAGGAGCGTTTGCCTGACGGCACGTTGTGGCGACCGAAAAATGCGGGCGACCCGACTTCCAAGCCATTGCAGGCGGGCACGGTTTGGCCGGACGATTTATACATGGGCGGCGTTTTCCTCGTGCGCTGGGGCGTTTATAATCACGACCAAAAATTTATTGATGACGCGGCGAGCA
>JAJPKI010000037.1 GCA_021323835.1 Verrucomicrobiota bacterium
AACCCATTACCTTTTCGTTCAGCTACAAATTGACGGACAAGGTCAACGACAAGGACAACATCCGCGTCCAATTGCGCTTCTACGACAAAGCCACCAACTTTCTGACACAAAAAGAATTTCTGCTCGGCTCCGCCAGTCACGATTCCGAAATGAGTGCTTACAAAAAAATGACCGCCGCGGACATCCGCGCGCCAAAGAGAGCGCAAGTGGCAGATGTCACGTTCAGCGCCAATTTCTATAACGTTGACCAATGGTCATCAGGAACCGCCAGATTCGACGACTTCGCCGTGACCACCATGTCGCCTTTTCCGTTTTTCAACGTGGTTGTTGGTCTCGGAGCACTGCTACTGATTACGAGTTTGACCGCGCTTAGATTCGCCATCAAAAAAACGAAGGCTTAATAATGGCTGCATGAATTCCTAGAAGCCGCCGGGAACTGCGAAGCGAGCATTGTCAATTGAGGAACGGAAGCGGCGAGTCAATTGTTTGAGCCGACCCGTAGTATCATTGACAAGCGCAGTGGAGCGGTAAAATCGCCAGCGACAATTCAGGAAAGCCTTCGATGATGACGGAATATCACCGATAAATTATTTCCATCCATTTCTTTTTGCAACGATGTCATCAAAGTTGAATTCGGTAAATTCATCAGCGGTGATGAAATAAAGTTTATTGTCCAACATGAGAAAACGGTCTCGGTCTGCATCATTAAACAAGCATGGATAATCTGCCCGCCAACGCGCAACAATTCTTCCATCGTCAACGTCAATGGCGTAAAACATGCGAATCCATTCTTTTCCATTGTTGCGAAAAACCCATTCCGAACCGCGCCACGGTCCGGGCTTATAAAGTTCTGTCACTGCGAGAACTACAAATTTTGGCGTTAGTCCCACGGCTAACGTCGCTCCGTCGCCGGGACAAGGAATGTCCCAAAGTTGCTTTCCCTGATCTATCAAATGATAACGGTTGGTTTCAAATCCAATACTCGTCCGAAATAAAGTTTTATGACTGCCGGGAATTTCTCCGATGCGAAAAGCATTTGGCCCAATTTCCGGCATCGGTTCAGAATGCTGTGACGTGTTTTCAGATGTTGCGATGTTGCCGTTGGTGTCCAACATTACGGCCTGCGTATTGGTTTTGGATTCATTTTTCCAAACGACAAGGCTGGCGCTGCCGTCGTCGTTCAAAGCAACCTCGTCAGCCAAGTGCTGGACGAATGGTCCGACTGTGTTGACAAGCTTCCCGTGGATATAAATGTCCAATGAAACCAATCCGCCTTTGGGGTGGTATTCGTGGATGAAAACTCGACTGTCGGGCGTTGATGTGATGTAGCCGGACAAGTCGTAATGCGGGTCGGTGTTGGGCGGTTCAGAAGGCAGTGTGATCGTCCAATCTTCATTTACTCCCAGAATCATTTCTTTTTTTCCAGCAGCATCGACGAAGCCAGGTTCGACGCCGCTGACAACCGCCTTTCGTTTAATTCGCCCGTTGTCATCGAACCACGTAACCGTCGTTCCGCTGAACCCTTCAGAAACACGAACGTAAGGGGCTAACCAATAATTCTCAATTTTGACTTCATTTGTGCCGAGTAAATCCAAACTCGGCATCGGCGGCGCTGATCCAAATGCGGCAACCTGTTGAAGCAAGCCATTGCCTAAGACAAGCGCAAAGCAGAGGACGAATTTAGTTTTCATGGCTTCATTATTTGCGAATTCCATAATGCCGTCGGACGTCCGCCAAAATTTGTTCCCCAACCCATAGTGCCAGCCAAATAATACACCGTTCCGGTATCGAGGCCGCCGAGGATTTTGGCGCGACCACCACGCCAATATTCGCCGTAGTCCGGCGCATTGCCGCGAAAATAAATGCTTTTCATAGATACGCAGGAGTTGAACGCGTTCTGGCCGATATTCGTTACGCTTGCCGGAATAATTACTGTAGTGAGACTCGAGCAAGCTGCAAATTCTTCGTCGCCGATAGAAGTAATGCCTTCGGGTATTGTCACGCTGGTCAGATGAGGGCAATTCCATAACGCAAGATGCGCTATATTCGTGACGCCCTCGGGAATGACACAATCTCCCGCTTTGCCGGGGGGAAATTGAATTAACGCAGTCCGATTTTTGTTAAACAAGACCCCATCCGAGGTGATAAAAGCCGCGTTATTTGTATCCACGATAATCTCCTTCAATCCGAAACAGCCGCCAAACGCCATAATGCCGATGCTCGTTACTTGGGAAGGAATCTTAATGACGGTAAGCTTTTCGCAAAATTGGAATGCATTATGCCCAATACTTTTGACGCCATTACCAATCACAATGTTTGTCAGGCCGCTGCCAGTATCAACCGCTGTGAACGCCCCGTCTCCAATATTGGTGACACTATCAGGAATTGAGACGCTTGTTATGGTCGGATGCCGGCCAAATGCAAAATTTCCAATACTGGTAACTCTTAGTCCATTGATTGTGCTTGGGACAATCACTGAGCCGGAATCAGTGCATCCCGTAATGGTAATGGTGTTGTCGCTATTCGTCACATAAATGAATTCTGGTCGCGCTGAGACGGCAAGCGCGCTCAAAACGAGCGTGAGATAGAGGAGAAGTTTGGGTTTCACGGTTGTTAAATTCAGCTTTCGAGTCAATGAAAAGTCAATCCGTCATTTCCGGCGGAGGTGCTTTCTCAATGAAATTATGCAAGACCTTGAAGCCGGTGCCGTCGGCATTGACCTTAAACACGGTGCCGCCGTGGCCACTGCCGCCTACGCTCGTCGTTCCATAAAATGTCTTGCCGGACAACATCATGCCACTGATCCAGTTAACATTAAAACCGGCCAGCGGGCTGAAGTCCGTGCCATGCATGTCGAATTTGATCAGGTGGCCTAGAGGGGTGATTCCATAGAGCGTATTTCCCAGCCAGATAAAGTCTTTCGGCGTGGCCTCGTCCGGCGAAGTTCCATAATAATTATGCAGCACGGTGAAACCTGAACCGTCAGTGTTGATTTTGACGGCTGTTCCAAGTCCCGAATCGCCGCCTTGTGAGGCTATTCCGTAGAGGGAATTGCCATCCACCATCAATCCTGTTGCCGGC
>JAJPKI010000187.1 GCA_021323835.1 Verrucomicrobiota bacterium
CGACGCCGCAGTCGCCGCGACTGCGGGAATCTTGAGGCGGTGACCCAACTCTAAACAACACCGTCATTTATCAATGCCGCAGTCGCCGCGACTGCGGGAATCTTGAGGCGGGACGAAAAGAATGCGCTGATTAACAAAATCCGCCAAGCCGCAGTCGCCGCGACTGCGGGAATCTTGAGGCGGAGCAACCAGACTTGTTCCCCAACCTTTGACATAAGGCCGCAGTCGCCGCGACTGCGGGAATCTTGAGGCGGGTTCCATCTTTGGCGACGTATTGAACTTCTTTCAGCCGCAGTCGCCGCGACTGCGGGAATCTTGAGGCGGCTAATAGCGCACGAGTGCACGTCGAACGTTCCCAGCCGCAGTCGCCGCGACTGCGGGAATCTTGAGGCGGGAAGCATTCGTTGCGCCTCCATATTGATTGACAAAGCCGCAGTCGCCGCGACTGCGGGAATCTTGAGGCGGAGCGAGCTGAAATTGGTCGGCATGTTGAAGAAGTTGCCGCAGTCGCCGCGACTGCGGGAATCTTGAGGCGGGTGTTCGTTTTTGAGATGAAATGATAAGAGGCAAAGCCGCAGTCGCCGCGACTGCGGGAATCTTGAGGCGGAACGGACATTGGACTGGCGCGTGGGGCAGCGTAACGCCGCAGTCGCCGCGACTGCGGGAATCTTGAGGCGGGTCAAAACGATGTTTGATCGGTCAAACCCGGTGTGCGCTGACGGGTAGAAGGTGGTGTCGCAACGACGGTCTGTGAGCGACGACCGCGCGCTTTTGGTGTGACTGGTAGCAGGGGCGCGGTGAGTTTTTCATAGAGTGAAAACAAATGCTCCACTCGTTCCCGGTCGGACTGGAATGGTTCGGGGCGATAACATTTCTCAACGGCGCGATCCAATTCCGCATGCGCTTTGACCAGTTCGGGTGGCATGGAGAGCGGGTCGTAAAGATCAGCGAGCGTGCTCATGCCTCGCGGCGGCAGGTGCGGTTCGCGTGCAGCGAGAACGGCCTGCGCTTTTTCTTCCACGGCGGCGCGTTGTTTGTCAGTCGCGCTTTGCGGCCAAGGAAAATTGTTGTAAACGAGTTTGTTTGAATAGCGGTAGCGCGATTCCAAACGTCCGCAGACTTGGCGCACCCAAGCCATGTGCATGGTTGAAGACAAAATGCCGTAGTGAAACGGTGTCGCGTTGGGAATAATTTTAACTAAATTACTGGAGAGCACATCGGGTTTAAGAAAACCAATCGGAATAAATTGCCGCTTCTCCGAGCTAACTTCAGGAACAATCAAATATGTCCGCTTCGGCATATTCTCGACATGAAAACGTGTCGGTGTCTCGGCAATTTTTCGTGTGGGTGCGCTCTTACTGGCAAGACGTAGCTTCCGAACAGCTTCAACCCTTGCCATTGCGTGCGGCATCGCGCGCAATTTATCCGGCGGACAATCACCCAGCCACAAGCACCAGCGTTCGATACCATTGATAAATTCTTCCGAGCCAATCCATCGGCGAAAAAATTCCTTGGCTGCCGGTTCTTCTTTAAGAAACGCAGCTTTTTCTTCCGGCGTGAAAAGATAATTGCCGCCATCAATAGGCTTGTTGCCAATGCCCATTTCGGGAACTTCGCAAAGCGGCGTGGAGCGATTCGTAATGGCGAGGTCAGAGCCTTCAACTAAATATGGACTGATATTTTTGACTGTAATGACGGTTGGTATTTCGCCCTCGTAATCGTAAATGCGTTTTTTAGCCGATTCGAATACAGCGAAGCCGATGATGACAACGTGAACGTGCGCTTTGCCACGCGCCTCACTTGCCCATGTAAAACTCCGGTGTGCAAAATGAATCTTCAATCTGGAATGTTGAAACAAATGATTCCAGAGCGTGCCGACTTGCTCGCCTTGGCTGATTGAATTGGTGGAAACGAAGCCAACAACGATGCGCGTGCCTTGAATGTAATCGGCGGCTTTGAAATACCAGCCGGTGACGTAATCGAGTAGTCCGCTGTTCTCCGCGTCTCCTGCGATGGCATCCATGTCCATGCGCTGCTCGCCGTTCTGGAATTTCGCACCGATGAACGGCGGATTGCCGAGAACAAAGGCGCATTTTTCACGCGGTAGAATTGTATTCCAATCCGTGCGAAGCGCGTTGCCTTGAACAATGTGTGGTGAGGAGCGCAACGGCAAGCGGTCAATCGGCTGGCCAAAAATTTCGCTGGCCTGCTGGTTCATCTGGTGATCCATCAGCCAGAGCGCGACCTCTGCAATCCGCACCGGCCATTCGGAGTATTCGAGGCCGTGAAATTGATCCACGTTAACGATGGGCAGAAGTTGCTGCCTGCCCGCGCCAGTGGTGAGTTCGCGCACGACTTCAATTTCCAACAAGCGCAGTTCACGGTAGGCAAGGACGAGGAAATTGCCGCAGCCGCAGGCGGGGTCGAGAAATTGGAGTGACCGCAGGCGCTGGTGAAAAGCTTCCATCCCAGCGCGACGGCGTGAGGAGCGGTCGGCTTTCAATCGTTCCCATTCCGCCCAGAAGTCGTCGAGGAAGAGCGAGCGCAAAACTTTCATGATGTCGCGTTCGCTGGTGTAGTGCGCGCCCTGTTGGCGGCGGGCGCGGTCATCCATCACACCTTGAAAGAGTGAGCCAAAAACTGCGGGCGAGATTTTCGCCCACATGAATTCGCAGCAAAAGAGCAGCGCGTCCCGCATCGCAGAATTGAAACGTGGATAGTCGAGCCGTTCGTTGAACAAGCCACCGTTGACGTAACGAAAACCGTAAAATTGATGTGTGTCTTCCATCTGCTGGTCAGCGGCGGGTTTGTTCAGCCAGTCAAAAAGTTCGTTGAGCCGCGCGCCGAGGTCAGCGCCATCAGCGCGGGTTTGCGTGCGGATGAATTGAGTGAATGCTTCGGGTTGGAAAATGAGTGTGTCTTCGGCGAACAGGCAGAAAAGAATGCGGACGAGCATCCGTTCCAAATCGTGTCCGCTCAAACCACCGGCCTTGAGCGCGTCGTGTAACTCGCACATCCGTTTGTAGGCTTTTTCATTGGCCTCGTCTTCAGCTTCAAACCGCACGCGCGTTTGCCCCAGCATGAACGCGAAGGAACGAATGTGGCGCGGAAGATCAGCAAGCGGGAACTCAATCCTGGAAATCGGACGGCCAGCAAATAGCGGTAGGTTGAGTTGTTCTTCCGGCTCGAGATCGTAAAGAACAAAATTTGCAAAATCGGAAACGAGGACAAACCGAGGGACCTCATCAGTGCGGCCTTCGCGCGTGAGGTCTTCGATGTAGCCGAACGCTTGTGTCTCAGCCTGTGACAAATCTTCGCCCCGGCTTTTATGTTCAACGATGAGCTTGCCGCGCCAGAGCAAATCAATGGCATTGATGTTGCCTTGAAGATTACGGACGTTAGCCTCGAACGCCGCGACGGATGCGCGACGAATGCCGAAGACATCGAAGAATTCATTGTAGAATGTCTGCTTATCGGCGCGCTCGGAAGTGGCGGCGCTCCAGTTCCGCGAAAAGCGGATGGCGCGGTCGCGGACTTCATTCCATGAGAGATGTGGCATGGGGCTGAATTCGCTCGCGTGCGAATCAGCCCTGTGGTGACTGTCTTGGTGGGAACTCGGTGCCTAAAATAAAGAGGGACGCACTTACTTGCGTCCCATCTCAGGCACCTAGGAGGGCCCACAAAAGAACGCTTTCGGCGCGTCCCAGCCGGGGACGCGCGTCGAGCGCTGCCTTTTTATGCGAAATTTCCTAGGTTTCGAGACGGACAGCAGCCGAAGCTACGCGAATTGTTTTTGTAAAATTAGTTGATTGTCATTTCTTTTTCCGAACGCATTGACATTAACTAAAAGACCTAGGCGCGACAACGCTTGAATTGTGATTCCCGCCGCCGACCAACGCGCGTTTCGCCGTGGCTTCACGCGCGCTCGTCGCGGACGGGAAAATGGATAACGCAGTTGCATTGTGCTTCCGTCTTGAGCTTGGCATCGTTGCTTTCGCTTTCCGCCGCCAACTCAAGACCGAAGCATTATTTCAATCGGTTGAATGCACATCCAAGTCGCGAAATGTGCATCATAAATATGCTCAATAATGTCAAATTTTGATCAATTAAAGGGCACTTATTCAGTGCGAAAAATCAAAAAATCAAGGGGGACGCCCTACTCCTAACGGTCGTTAAGGATTTTTCAACCGCTAATCGCAACGTTGGCGGCAACGAAGCTGCAACGTTCGTCGCAACGCAATCGGCAACGTGGTGACAACGTTCATGACAACGCAAACGGCAACCGTTTTCACATCATCAGCGCCCGTTCGATGACTTCACTTTCTTTTTTTCGTTCCGCTCGACCAATTCCGCCAATTCATATTGCTTGTCATAGCCTCGCAATCGCCCTGACAGAACGCCGAGCTGTTCATAAATGCCATCGCTCATGAGTCGCCAGTTCGTTGACACAAGCAGATTTTGGATGATCTTTTTAAGCCCAAAAATCTTGTCGCGCTCTGCACGGCCTTCTTTGAAATTTTGAACGGTGAATGGGACGACAAAGAATTTTCCGATTTCAGGACCGCTGAAATGCAAACGGCCATATTCTTCCTTTTCCAATTCGACTTTGAGCAATTGCTCGACTTCGTTGAGATTTAGTTTTTTGATTTTTGCAATTTCTTCCAAGAGCCGTTTTTCCTCTTTCTTGCTTTCTTCATGCCTGCTCAATTCCAATGCCACAGCCTGTTCGGATTTTCTTGTGAGATATTTTTCACCCTGTTCGTCAGTGAGACAAAAACGGTGATAATCCTTGATGAAGTTTGGGTCGGGTTCTGGCGGCGTGACTTTCGTATCAAAACGAGTTGTTTCGACATGTCCGCATTTCGTGCATGTATCGGTCATAACGATTTCTCCGGCTTCGCGTGTAACATTCTGCATGACTTCTCCTTTGCATTTCGGGCAGACAGGGAGTGTGGGGCGATATTCTTCTCCATTGTCAAAAAAGGCGCGCCTTGGTTTGCAATGTTTCGGGCATTCAAAGAAAAACAGGACGCGGTTAGAATCATCAGAAGACAGTTCATAGATTTCTTTTCCGATGAGATTCATTTTTGACCGGCAAATAAGACAGTGGACGTGTTCGGGTGGTTCGGCAGTGGTGAGGAGTGAATCTTTTGCCCGGTCGCGGTTCATCCGTTCATCAACTATTTTCTTTTTGTTTTCCCAACGTTCGCCAGCGAGCATTTCGACATCAAAATAGATGCTCAATTTGAATAGGAGCTGCCCCCATATTTGCGCCGGTCTTGTCGGCTCGTTTCCGATGAAAGATTCTTTGAAATGCTGTTCGCGATTGCGGCACATTTCCACCGTTTGGCGGTCGTATTCGTCAATATAATATTGGAGTGGTTTCAGATACATATCTGACAATTGTATCACGCAATTGAACCTTCCAATTTTTCAGGTGAATCTTAAACGCATAATTGAAGGCTTCGTGAATTGCCGCTGGCGATTTTACCGCTGCACTGCGCTTGTCAAGGTCGTGTCGCCCTTTCATCCCTCGACCTCCACCTTGACAATGCTCGCTTCGCAGTCGGCGGCTTTTAGGAATTCACGAAGCACACCAACAAGCCTCCGGCTGAAGACGAAGATAAAATGGTTGTCTGATGAGTTGACTTACAGTTGTCTAATCGGATGAAATTTACATTGCACACTTCCTCAAATAAGTTGAGGATATGTGTTATGCCGAAACGGCGACAATTTGACCCATTCCATGCGCTGATGCAAATCGCGCAGGAACAACAAGGCTACTTCATCACGAAGCAGGCCATTGAATCCGGCTATGCGGACAACACTCACCCCTATCATGTCCGCAAGGGCAATTGGGAGCGTATTCAGCGAGGCATTTACCGGCTGGCTCATCTATCACCGCCGGAAGATGGACTGACTCCCGCTTTTCTTCTATGGACGCGCGGACGCGATGACCGGCCGGTTGGCGTCCTTTCGCATGAGACGGCACTGAGTCATTTCAACCTCGGCGATTTTAATCCGGCGAAAGTTCACATCACAGTGCCGATTGGATTTCGGCGGAATAGTCCAACGCCCAAGACGATTGTTCTTCATCGGGACACTCTCGCGCCCTCGGAAATCACCCTGCTGCGCGGGATGAGGATTTGCCGTGCGGCCCGCGCACTGTGTGACGTGGTTCATAAAAATCCTGTTGCTCTGGAAGATTGTCGGCTTGTGGCCAAAGACGCCATCCGGCAAGGACTGATCCTCGAAAGTGAAATCAATGTTGCGAAAGTGAATCCAAAATTCGCCGCCTTTGCAAAAAAACTGTTTCCATGAATCGTTACACAACCGCAACTGCGCTTCGCCGCGCTCTCGAAGACCGCCTGATGATTCTGGCCGGAAAGGAAGGCGGCGAAATCCAGCGATTCCGTCGTCAAGCAGCCTTTGACCGGCTGTTGTGCCGACTTTTCCAAGATGAAGCATCTCCTTGGTTGTTGAAAGGTGGTTATGCGATGGAACTTCGCATCCGAGCGGCGCGCACGACACGGGACATTGATCTTGCACTTCGGCAGTCACCAGCAGTTCCGGCGAAGTGGAGTGTTGAAGCCGTGACGGTCATGTTGCGTCAGGCAGCCGCAATCAATCTTGATGATGGTTTTGAATTCACAATTGGCGACCCGACACTTGGCCTCGATGCCGCGCCTTACGGCGGCTCGCGTTTTCCGGTGGACGCGCAAATGGCCGGACGCCGTTTCGCGCAATTCCATCTGGATGTCAGTTCCGGCGATGTTCTCCGCGAGCCTTACGAAATTCTTGAAGGCCGGGATTGGTTTGGTTTTGCCGGATTGACTCGTGCCCGTGTGCCAGCGGTTTCACGAGAGGAGCAGTTCGCTGAAAAATTGCACGCCTACACCTTGCCGCGGAAAGGGCGGCTTAATTCACGCGTGAAAGATTTGGTGGACTTAGTTCTTTTGATTGAACAATCAAAACTGGACGCGGCCAGTCTGCCAAAGGCCATTCGTGAAACTTTTCAACGGCGAAAGACGCACGAGCTTCCGACCGCCCTGACCGAGCCTCCAGCCTCGTGGTCCGCACCGTTTGTGGAACTGGCGCAGGAATGCGGCATTGAGCCTGACATCAATAATCACTTCAGCGCGGTGAAACAATTCTACGACAAGTTGCGCCTGTGAGGTTGGCAGACATTATTTCGTTTGCGCATTGAAGCGTTAAACGCTCCAATCTGCAAACGATTTGAATTGGATTGTCCGATTAAAAACCTTCAGTGAAAGTTTCAGTAAAAGGGTTAAAAATTGTTTGTCCATGCGGTAAAAGAGTTAGTTGAAATTGCCAATAAAATCGTGTATTTTGGCTTTGAAATCGAGCGTGGATTCAACAATCCCGGCCATTGGCTCCACTTCATCAGCGTAGATTTCCAATAAGTTGCGGAGGCAGTGAAAGAACAGTCCGCATACAGTAAAATGAGGTTTCAATGCAGCCATGCTCAGTTACGCAGGATTGGATGGAAAATCCGTTTGTCGAAAAACAACTCGGCGGATTTACGAGGTTGCAAAACCTGCTCGAAAAAATTTTGGCCGAGACGCAACCTTGCGTCGTGTCCGTTTATGCGGTCTACGGCCACATCATCAAAAAGATTTACGCGAACCGTTGCAAATAAGCGGATAAACTAGAATAAAAAAAAGTCCACAAACAAAAGTAACCACATCGCTCACAATAAAACCGTTGTGCAAAATGTAACCGCAGATTCCCATCGCAACGAAATAAATTACTGAAAACGTTGTAACGATTGAAATTTCTTTTGCATTTGCCCTGCGGCAAAACACGAATGCCATTAAAAGCACCGTTTCCACAATTGAAAATCCAAAGTGAACCCAGCCCGCCGGCAAAATTACTCCCGATTTTGAAATCATGTGACCCGAATCCGAATTGTTATATTGCCAAAAAAGTTGCGTCAGCAAATTCAGCACCACGGAGATAAACACAATCACCCAAAGTTTCTTCATCTGCTTCCACTCAATTACTCGAACCGCAAAAAAATTAAATGGCACAAAAATCCAATCCACAACCATGACAGTTGGATGGTGAAACATAATTTGAGAAGTCCCCGCACGAAGTGAAAAGAAAAATTGGCCAAGAAAAGAAACAAGTGGCAAAAACGCCAACACAACGCCAGCGATTTGATATGGTCGTTGCGAAGGTGCTCCCGTCTCTGGCAAAAAATTATTTGACGTTGTCTGCATATTTTTCAGCCGCTTCAATGATTTGCTTGATGCTTTGGTCTAATTTATATCGCCACCATGCAATTACAACTTCGCTAACAAAAAGAACCAAAATGAGCAGCACATAAGCGCTCAACTGAAAACAACTTTTCCGTGGCTCTGGTTGCATTTTTCCAGCAAGCGCGAGTCCGAATGCCACGAAATTAAAAAACGTCACAATTCTTATTCTTCCAAGTTGAGGACGTTTAAGCCAATAGCGCTCCATCACTCCCAATACTTCACTTTTAGATTTGTGCATTTGAGTTTTTTGCGTCCTTTGGAGAGCGCGGCGAAAATGGTCGTTGGCCAGGGATTGAGACCAATAATTTACGAAATAAAAAACCGTCAAGAATCCAGCAGTAAAATCAATATTATTTGGAAACGCTGGCAAAATTCCCAAAGCCGCAGCAAGAACAATAATCGCGGTGGTGTATTCGACAGGTGTAAAAGGATTTTCAAGCCAAGATTTCCATAAGTTAAATTCGTGTTGAGTTGCAATCATCCATCGAGCAACCAATATGAGGAGTTCAATAAAAAGAATAATCGGAACTATCAAAGTCACTATTTTATTCGGCTCGGAAGAATTCCAAATTGATGGAAAAGTCTGATAAGTTTTTAAAAAATACTCGCCATTAAAAAACATCATTGAACTAAAAGAAAATAAAATTATTCCCCACGCAGCCAATTTTAAACCACCAACTTCCCCTGCGTCCGCTACAGGTTCTACAAAATTGTCTTCCGGCTTGATTTTCTTTTTGCGCTTGTTGGACATGAGAGCAAACGCATCCTAATTTACATAAGCATTAAGGCAATTGAAAAACTTCTCGCAAATGCTTTGCGATTTTCACATCCACACGAATTATTCGGATGGCAAATTGTTCCTATGCGAGCGTCATGTTCGAAAGCTCGGATAATTTGCCGAGCAACCATTTGGGGTCAGCCAAATGGTCGGTGGTCTTCCGAACCGCAGCCGCAGGTTACAACTTGGAGCTTTGAAATAAATTTGTCGCCGATTCGTATTTCGCCCGAGGAAAAAGATTTATTTCAAAGCACCAAACACGCTGCGCGATTTTGATTCACACCTTTCCAGGGACGCTAAAGCGCGCAACGACAAAAACATTTGCCATAATTTTCTTTGCTCGCGTTGCAAATCGAAGTTTAATTCCGTTGTGAAGAGAGCCTGCGCATTTACCTTGATTGAACTGCTCGTCGTCATCGCCATTATCGCGATTCTGGCGGCGATGTTGTTGCCGGCCTTGAGCGCCGCCAAAAAGCGCGCTGCGCAGACCGTGGATTTGAATAATGAAAAACAAATCGCGCTGGGTGTAAAAATGTATATCAACGACAACGGCGACATATTTCCCGGCATTGCGTCGCGGCTCTATGGCTTTCATGCGGAGGATTGGATTTATTGGCGCTCCGACACGAATACCTTTCCGCCATTTGAAAAAAGTCCGGTTGTAGTCGCGATGGCCAATGCCAGTCGCAAAACATTTCAATGTCCGCTTGATACGGAAACGGCCGACCGGTTGAGTTACAATTACAACGATGCTTTTGGTCCGTATTATTTCAGTTACAGCATGACCGGTTACGGTTTGGACGGCGACGGCAACAACATCGGCATGTCCACCGTGGTGCAAACTTCCGGTGGCACAACGACGCCGTATCAATTTCACGAATCTGCCGTGCGCAATCCGGCAAATAAAATCATGCTGGCCGAAGAACCCGGCTCGCTGAAATCAAAAGATAGTCCCGACGGTTCGAGCCTTATCAACGATGGCCGTTGGATTCCGACGGGCGACCCGATAACCATTCGGCATGGCGGCAAAGGCGACGCCGCATTTGCCGACGGGCATGTCCAGCCAATCACGCTCGACTTCGCGATGGATCCGACAAATTCCGAGCCTGATTTGTAATCGCGATGAAACAAAAAAGCGTCATCGCAATTGTCGTAGCAATCGCAGCGCTGGCTGTCATTGCATTTTTCGCCAAACAAAAAATTTCTCCGCCGATAAAAGATGTTTATTTTGTCCTCGACCCGCACACGCCACCAAATCTCGTCGTCATTCGGCCTGCACACTTTTTCATGCGCGATGCTCGCGGCAATTACTGGCAGGATTTTACGAACAACGGTAAAGTGAGCACTTATATGTCCGGTCGCGGCGTCACGTTGAAGGAAATGATTTCCGCCGCTTATGGATTTGACCAGCCACGGATTATTTTTCCGGACGCGACGACGAACCAATTCGATTATCTCGTCACAGTGCCCGACAAAGAAAAAGAGGAATTGCAGGCGGCCATCAAATCGAAATTAGGCTATATCGCGCACGAAGAAAAACGCGATATGCCCGCGCTCGCGCTGAAAGTGGAATCACCCAATTTACCGGGCCTGCAAATTAGCACGAACAGTGTGCGAAGCTATCGCGCGGGAAAATTAACGCATTTCAAAATTGGCGTCGTGATGTGGTCGCTGCAAAATCGCCTGCAACAACCCGT
This sequence comes from Verrucomicrobiota bacterium, assembly GCA_021323835.1. Taxonomy (GTDB): domain Bacteria; phylum Verrucomicrobiota; class Verrucomicrobiia; order Limisphaerales; family UBA11358; genus UBA11358. The sequence continues at coordinate 10,758 of JAJPKI010000187.1, forward strand.
CGTGGATGAAACCGGCCTGACGAACTTTTACGATTTCCGCTGGAACTTCGCGGCGCATGACAAACCGACCATTGATAAACAACTTGCCGCTCTCGGGCTTGGCCTTGAGCCAAAAACCGAATCGCTCAATGTGCTTGTCGTGGAAAAAGCACGTTGATTTTTAGACCGCCAGCTTTGGCTTCCAGCGGTTGTGCACCCAAAACCAGTTTGCCGGGTCGCGTCGCACGGCCGCTTCCATCGCCACGTTGATGTCGCGCGTGATGTCTTCGCTCGAACGGCGCTGACCGTTTTCAAAGGTGTGAATGGGTTCGCCTGTTTCGATGGTCCAACGGCCCAGGCCGGTCCGGTAACAAATCGGCACATACAATTCGCAATCGTAACGGCTGGCCATCACTGCCGGCGCCCGCGATGCCCAGCATGGCTGGTCAAAAAATTTCACTTCCAGTCCGCCATGCCGCGTGCTTTGGTCCGCCACCAGCACCAGCAATAATCCGCCGCGGTTTAAAGCGCGTTTTAAATCCTCCGATTCCGTCCGCCGCTCGAACAAAAGATTTCCCGAGCGCGTGCGCAAATCATAAAACAAGCGGTTCAATGCCGGTTGGCGGATGCCGCGATATGTCGCCGCGCATTGATAACCGCCGATGTAACTCGCCATGCGCGCGAACAGTTCAAAATTTCCGAAATGACCCGTCGCAAATATACGATTCGCGGGCGGATGGCCGTTGACGATGCCTTCCGACGCGCCCGAACCTTTGATTTGCAGCACTTCCTGC
>JAJPKI010000163.1 GCA_021323835.1 Verrucomicrobiota bacterium
TCCTCATCATCACTCTCAAGAGCAATACCACCTACTCGGTCAGCAGCGCCGGCCTGACGCTCGGTTCCGACGAATGCCTGATTGGCAGCGGCGCCACCATTAAGGCCTCAAGTTCATCTGTCACCGTGCCATTGATTACGATTTCGTCCGGCGCACAGAATGTCTCCGTTGCCGGTGGCACGCTCGATGGCAATGGTGCAAACATTCAGGCGATTTACGCTCCGTCGGCCGCGCGCGTCAATGTGGACGCCGTCGTCGCCAGGAATTGCGGACTCGATTGCATCCTGCTCTACGGCCATGGCAACACGACTTACGACAATGAAATGACCGTGACCCGTTGCGATGTTTCCGGCAGCGCCGCCCACGCGGGCATCAGCATTCACAGCAGCACGCAGACAGCGGTGCTCGACAACAATTGCCACAACAATTCGGCCGGCATTTATCTTTCATGCGCCTGGGCCAACGTCGCCAACAACAATTGTGAGAACAACACGACCGGCATTGATGTGGCGGGCGGCGATGACAATGTGGTGGCGAACAACACCTGCAACAACAACGGCACCGGCATCCATGTTGCCGGCACAAAAAATATGATTACCGGAAATTCTGCCAGCGCCAATACGACCGCTGGAATCAGTTCTACCGGTTCCGCGGATTATTTCCTTTATAATTCATTCGGTTCCGACGGTGCCAACGGCGCAAACTTTAGCAGTGGCGGCACCAACGATGGCATTATCGCGTGGAAGGCGGCGCTTAGCGCCTCCAGCCAGAATTATTTCTATCCGCCGCTGATTGATAATCAGCACAGCACAACAATCGAAAATGGAAAGGGCAGGACGGACTTGACCATCAGTTCGACTTCGATTTCCAGCGTTCAAAGCCAATACAATTCTGCGCGCACTTCAAATCCGAATAATGTCATCGTGCTTCATTTGAACGGCACATTTACCGTCGGTTCAGCGCCGCTGACATTACAGTCCGACACTTGTGTGCTGCTGAACGGCACCATCCAGATTAATTCCTCCACCACCGCGACCGCCGCGATCATCAGCGGCTCGGGAGCGGCCCACATTTCCATTTCGGGCGGCACGATCGACGCCAGCAGCCTGACAGGACATCAGGGCATCGACATGACCAACAACAATTCGATGATCTGCATCGACAACGTCACCCTCCAAAATTTCGGCGACAACGCCGCGTCTCATCCCGGTTCGGACGCAATCCATTTTAGCGGCGGCTCATCGCCGTCAATGGTGACGCGATGCACGATTAACCAGGCAGGTTCGCGCGGCATTTGGGCGGAAACGAGCAATCAGAAAGTTTTGTATGAGGACAACTATGTGACGCAGACGCGGGCGGGTCTGGATTGCGATTATCACACCTTTGGCGCCGTGAGCATATTCAATACCTTCGTCAACAATACTTACGGCCTTTGGTATGAACAGGGCGCACAACATAACACCGGAATCGGGAATGTCGTGACGAACAGTGACCGCGACAACCTGGACGCTGGAAATCTCAATCAGGCGCAAGTCACAGAATACAACAATTTCATTTGCAATTACGCCGCCGGCCATGGCAACGGCCTGATTAACAGCGCGGGCAGCGACGGCAACACGTTTACGTCCCACAATTTCTTTTTCAACAATGTCATTATCAATGCGACCATCAGCTCGGACGACACCGGTTCGCAAAATTATTATTCGCAAAACTATCAATCCGGCGGCTCATTCACTTCCGGCGCCGCCGCAACTTATTTCAATTCGTCCGACGTGGACAGCATGGACAATCCGGGGCCGGACCTCTCCGGCATCTATCAATTGCAAAACGAAGCGAGCGGTTTGGTCTTGAATAATCAAGGTTCGCTCACAAACGGTTCGAAGATTACGCAATGGTCGTCCGTCAGCAGCGATAACTTGCGTTGGACATTTATTCCTACCGACAGCGGTTATTATCAAATCAACAGCGTCAAGAGCGGTTTGGATGCCGTGGTGCAGAGCGCCTCTACCTCACAAGGCGCCGGCATCATCCAATGGTCATTTGGTGCGGCCCAAAATGACCAATGGTTGCCGCAACAAAACAGCGACGGCAGCTACACGTTTGTGAACCGTCATAGCGGATTAGTATTGGAAGACCCGGGTTCGAGCACTTTGACCAGCACGCAAATGGATCAATGGGGTGCCAACGGTGGCGCCAACCAGAAATGGAATTTGATTAAACAATAAACAATCCCGAACATAAACGCGCGACTGCCAAAACAGTCGCGCGTTTTTTTTCAATTCAACCTTATTAAATAGTCTGTTCGCTTTTTCCTGCCGGCGTCCATGTATTGGCAGTCACCAGCAAATGAACGCAATAAATTTAATTTTTCTGATACAAATTCAGCCTTAACACTGTCTATCATATTGCCATAATTTTATCAGAAATGAATTTACGTCGCGCCTTTACGCTCATTGAATTGCTGGTGGTCATCGCCATCATCGGCATTCTCGCCGCGTTGCTGTTTCCCGTTTTGGCCAGGGCCAAAGACAAAGCCCGCGACGTCAATTGCATTTCCAACCTCAAACAATGGGGAATCACATGGCGGATTTATGCAGACGAGAACGAAGATTCTTTCATGGATGGCGCCACTTTCAACGGCCAGTCGGTTTCATTTCCGCGCGGCGCATGGGTATTGTCGTTCACCAATACATTGCAAAAAAAACCGGCGCTGCTGCTTTGCCCAAAAACAATTGACCGCCGCGGCCCGGGCGTGAGCGAAGTCCACGTTCCACTTGATTCGCCAACTGCCGTGGACAATGGCGGGCCGTTCACGGCTTATGATTTTCCGATTCCTGACCCTATCGACCCGAATCAATTACTGATTGCCGGCTACGGTCTCAATTGTTGGGTCTACAATCCCGACACCAACAACATTCAAGGCCGCGAGGCGACGTTGAATTGGCGCAAATATGGAAACGTCGACCAGCCATCCACCACACCGCTATTTTTAGACTCGTCATGGCGCGGCGGCGGTCCGCGCGAAGACGATGCGCCGCCGAATTTCAATGGCGAATGGACAGGCTTGAAACCGGAGATGCACGACTTCGCGATGTTGCGGCACGGCAAAGGCGTGAACATCCTTTATTTCGACAGCTCCGTTCGTTACACACACGCAAATAGTTTGTGGCAATTGCCGTGGCACAAAGATTGGAATTATTCAAACACCATCAGCAGCTTTCCCGATTGGATGAATTGATTTCGCTCAATGATGAAATTGATGCTGCTTGCTGACTTTCGATAATCGCTTTTCCCATTCGCCTTTGTTCGCCAGCGGGTCGGCGTCCGTGCCCCAAAGTTTTTTCACCATTTCGCGCTGCGGCACGAACGGACATTTCGCTTTCGGATTTTTGAACGCGTCTTCCATTTCACGCAACGCCAATTGCGCACCGGTCATAATTGCCGTCGAACCGAATTGCGAATTCAATTTGTGCGCCGCGTCGTCGAGCGCGCCCCAGCGTTCCGCGTGCGTGCGACCCCACAACGTCGGCTGCGTGTCCAATCGCTGCAGATTCCAAAACGCGATTCGGATTTGCCGGACGGGTCTGAATTGCGTGCTCGTGATGTCGCGGAAAATTTCTTCGAGCGCGGCA
>JAJPKI010000007.1 GCA_021323835.1 Verrucomicrobiota bacterium
ACTTTGAGGAGCAAAACATTAGTCACGATGGTTTCACGCCTGCCCACGAGACCAAACTGCTTCTTTAATTCTTGTTGCAATGCTTCCACATTGCCGGACGACTGTTTTGTCATTTCCTCTTGCATCGCCTCCGCATTATCGAACTTCAAACTGACGACGTAATCATACTGGCCGAGTGGAACCTTGGCCAAAAGAAGCATCCTGAGCCTTTTGCGCCCATATTCGTATCCTCCTGCATCATATGCTGCCTCTAAAATATCCTGGATACGCACGCCGATTCCCAAAGATGAAGGGCCACTCGTGACTTGTTTGCTTGTTTTTGCGTTTGGGAATTTTGTGGGAACGATTTTCACCATCGGCGGGAGTTTATCAAACAACTCGGGAGTGGGATTATCCACTTGCCACTGAAAATTTTCACCTGCAATTGCCGTTGTTTCAACCGCAAGCAACAGGCTCACGACAGCCAAGATTGCCGTTTTTGTTTTTGTCCATTTCATAATTTTAATCTCCGCTCCATTGGTAATCGTATCCAGCGGGTGGATCGTAGTCCATCGCGACGGAGTCAGGCGGCCATGCGGTTTTCCAATACATTTTGATGTAAGCAACATGGCCGTCCACAAAGCTGACCATATCCATTGAATCATTAAAAACGGAATTTTTTTCGTTATATGGCCGTCTCGGCTGATGCCACGAATAGGGAATGAATGCCGGCATCTCGGCAACTAGAATGGTCCTAGCCGGATGCTTTACTGAACTCATGGTTTGTCCCGCAATGCCGGGCCTGAGGTAATTCGTGCCGCGAAATGAGCCCAAGCGCAGGTTTCCCGAATTCAACTTGTAACTCGAATAGGAACTATTGGTCCGCGCGCAAAAGCTTTGAGGTATAAATCCCACCGGGTGTAAGCTCAAAGTCCAGTCGTAATAAAATGTGTCCGCCGGACAGGCAAAAAGCCTGTCTTGCGTTGAGGATGCGCCTTTCAAACCAACATAGCTTTTCATCAGTTCCTTATAAGACATTCCTAAAGAGGCGGGCGGGCGGTCATTCGAATCATCAGCATACATCCGGACACCCAAAGCGATTTGCTTCAAATTGTTCAAACAAACCGTTCGATGCGCCCTGGCTTTGGCTGCGCTTAAAACCGGCAATAACAATGCCGCGAGAATTCCGATGACGGCGATGACCACCAGCAATTCGATTAGTGTGAAAGCCTTCTTTTTCATCTGAAACTACTGGATGTCATCTATTTTCCATTCGCCACTAATTTTTTTCAAGGTAACCGTTTGGTCTTCTTCCCTCCCTTGAAGATGGACATGCAAAATGGCTTGGTCGCCAGAAATAGTTTTATCAGTGATTCGAAACCCTGTAAGACCTTCAACATACTGTTTGCCGAGTTGTGTAAATAATTCGTCTGCCGACAGCGACTTACCTTGCGCTTCCATTTGCCTGCCCACTTTCGCTTGTGTGTCTCCCCTGCATTCTTGGAGAACAACTGGCCATGAGTCTTTTTCCATCACCCTGACTCGCAGCCCAAAGACCCGTTTCAAAAGCCGACACAGGATTGGCATAGCCAGCGGATGCCCAAGATGCTTTTGGGAATTCCGTTCGCGTCGTGGCTTGGTGTTTAATGATTACAGTCGTTGTGCCGACTGCCAGCGCGATTACTATGCAAACACCAACTACTGTTTTTGCTTTTGTCCATGCCATAATTTTCAATGCTCCTTTAATGAGGGTTAGGGTTGAAGTTGAAGCCGTTGCACCCTTGGCCACGGCGACGGCGGTCACGGCCTTGGCCAGCGACACTGGTGCGGCTTGAATTGAATTCGCAGAAATCGCGCCCGCAAGAGTCGCCGTCGTGGAAGTCACGCCATGCCTGGAAAAGTATTTCCGCAATTTCTCCAGAGCGTAGGCGACGCGTTTTTTGGCCGCATTTTCGCTCGCTCCAAAAGCAGCTCCGATTTCCTGGAAACTTTTATTTTCAAAAAATCGTAGCACGAGGGCGTCATGATCTTTTTGTCCGAGTTGTTTCATCGCCCCACTCAACAACGGACCGATTTGCGTCCAGACATCGGATTCTGATTCATTTAAGACGGATTGCATATAAGCCTCCTGTTCACGTTGTTGCCGCCGTCGTTGGACGGTCAGCGCATTGGCACTCACATAACGAGCCGTGCGACAAAGCCAGCCGGACAGAATTGTTTTTTCGTTAAGCGAGCCTGCCTTGCGCGCCAAAATGATGAACACCGCTTGCGTAATCTCTTCCGCCAAATGCGGGTCGCGCACTTCCAGTAGTGCCACTGAATAAGCGAGATTGACGTGCCGTGATACCAGCGTGGCAAACGCTTCCTCGGAATAGCATCGGGCATATTCCCGCAGCAACGTCATGTCGTCCGTCATCATTTTATCAATACATTTATGCTGCTGCGAAAAAGTGCCAATTTATTTTGTCAGTCTCCGCTCCATTTGTATTCGTATTCGGCAGGCGGATCATAGGCACACGCGGGTGAAGCTGGGTCGGCACTGTTCCAATAAACCTTGATGTAATTAACATGGCCATCCACAAAACCGACGACGTTCTTCGCATCATTGA
>JAJPKI010000066.1 GCA_021323835.1 Verrucomicrobiota bacterium
ACTTTGAGGAGCAAAACATTAGTCACGATGGTTTCACGCCTGCCCACGAGACCAAACTGCTTCTTTAATTCTTGTTGCAATGCTTCCACATTGCCGGACGACTGTTTCGTTAATTCCCCTTGCATCGCTTCCGCCTTATCGAACTTCAAATTGACGATGTAATCGTACTGTCCGAGTGGAATCTTGCTCAAAAAAAGCATCCTGAGCCTTTTGCGCCCATATTCGTAGCCTCCTGCATCATATGCTGCCGCTAAAATATCCTGGATACGCACGCCAATTCCCAAGGATGAGGGGCCACTTGTGACTTGCCTGCTTCTGTTTTTAATCGGAAATTTTGTGGGAACAATTTTCACCATCGGCGGGATTTTATCCAGCAAGTCAGGAGTGGGATCTTCCACCTGCCACTGAAACTTTTCACCTGCGATTGCCGTTGTTCCCGCCGCAAGCAATAGGCTCACACCAGCCAAAATTGCCGTTTTTGTTTTTGTCCATTTCATAAATTTTCAGACGCTGGGTTTAAAGACAAACAGGATCAGTTTTCAGGAGGATTATTTGACGATTTCGAGTTTAAGCGATTCTGTATCAATCCAAAATTTGCCGCTGCCATGCATGAAAAAACCAGTTTGAAACTCTTCGGTGTTTTCCGGAATGACGCACACGGTCGAATATTGCCTCCAATCGGTTGTGCCTCTGATTTGCGGAGCTCCGGTTGATTTTGCAAGCTGTTCGCCGCCCTTTTTTGGCTGCAAATCAAGCCCGGCGCGCGCGGAAATATTTTCTGATTTTGCCCACACAGTCATACGCACGGTATGACCGAGATATTTTTTATATTTCTCCGGGTCAAAAGTGATTTGCCCCCACCAGACAAATGAGAACGGTTGTGGTGCTTCAGGCGAAACATAGGCAAGGCAAAGCGTCGGGTGGCCATTGTGTTTGACGTCGAAATCGGTGGTCTCGGAATAATCAAGCGGGTCCTGACACCAGACAGTCCAATTCCTGCAGTCCGTTGTCGGCGCATCGGAAGGAGCGACATCAATCTGAAAATCGTCACACCAGATTTCGCCGGTGCCATAAAGCGTCGGCACTAAAAGAATATTGCAAGGCTCATTCGGAACGTCTGTGACAATTTCAAATTCCTGCCAGTCAGCAGTGCCATGAATCGGACGGTCGAACATGCCATCGTAGGCAAATTCGCGGCCATTGCCGTTTTGAACGATCATCGCCACGCCTGCCCAATTGCGCACGTCACGTGCTTTTATCCAGCCGGTGATGCGGATACGTTTGCCGAGCAGTGATGAATTGGTACCTGCGTGATAACGGACAAAACTGGAAGCTGCGAGTCCTTTGGCGACAATGTTCGTGAGCGATTTGACGAAATCTGCCGAACCTGTCGAGGTGGGCGCAACGAGACATTTGAGATGCACAGCGGGTCCGGAGTCGGCTGTACGCTGTGTATTCGTGTCCATCTCGAAGAGAAAATTATTCGTATCATTGCTCGGGACATTTTTAAGAGAATCGTTGGCAAGCTTGATTGGAACTGTGTCACTGGGTATCGCAGGCGCGGAAGGCGCGCTCCGGAAAAAGAAACTGGAACCAACGAAATAGCCGCCAATTCCAAGAATAACGACGGCGGTGGCGATGGTTGCGACGACGGTTTTTGTTTTCATGGCAATGAGCGTGGCTTTTACGAGGGGTAATGTTGATCCAGAAGCCGTCACGCCCTGGGCCAGCGCCACGGCAGTTACCGCTTTTGCGAGAATTGCCGGGGCAGTTTGAATTGAGTTGGCAGAAATCGCGCCGGCAATTGTCGCCGTCGTTGAATCCACACCTTGTTTGGAAAAGAACTTTTGCAATTTTTTAAGCGCGCGGCTGACTCGCGCTTTTGCCGCGTCTTCGCTTGAGCCAATGGCGACTCCAACTTCATGCAAACTTTTATTTTCAAAGAATCGCAGCACGAGTGCGTTTCGATCGCACTCGCCTAAACGTCCCATCGCGTCTTCCAGTAACGGCGCGACTTGCGACCATGATTCCCCTGATTGCGATTCGTTTAAAATCGTTTGCATATAAGCCTCTTGCTCTCGTTTTTGACGGCGAGTTTCCGTCCGCAAATAGTTCGCTGCCGTTAATCGCGTCGTCTGATAAAACCAGCCCGGAAGAATCACTTTTGCACCAAGTGATTTCGCTTTGCGTGCAAAAATGATGAAAACCGCCTGCGATATTTCCTGTGCGGCATAGTCATTTCCAACTTTGCGGATTGCTGCCGAATAAACGAGGTTCACATATCGAGTGACAAGCTCCCCGAATGCTGCTTCGGAATTCTCGTCAACGTATTGCTTCAATAACGCAATGTCATTCGGGTTTGGCATCTGCAAATGAATGTCCGCCGATGCGTGAAAGGAACAGTTTATTTTGAAGAATTTTCATTGTGGGATGCGGGTTCTCGTGATTCGCGGCAAAGGCGTTTATGCCCGCTGTCAATTTCCGCTCCATTTGTAATCGTATCCTGCAGGCGGATCGTAAAAAGATGTCAGCCAATTGATATCGCTGTTCCAATAAATTCTGATGTAACTGACGTGACCATCGGCGCAACTGACCAGGTTTTTTGCATTGTCAATTCCCCATAAACCCGAAGGCAGCCGTTGCGGTTCATGCCATGACCATGGAAAAAGCGCGGAGGTTTCTGCCACCAAAACGGTTCTGGTCGGAGTCTTTATCGAAGCAAGCTTCCAACCGAAAATGCCGGGAGCAGAATATGGAGGCGGCAGATTGGTTAGCACGTTGCCGCCATTAAATCCGTAACTCGAATAATCGGTATTGGAATCCGCGCTGAAACTCGTCGCTTTGTAGACTACATTCGGC
>JAJPKI010000052.1 GCA_021323835.1 Verrucomicrobiota bacterium
AAAATTCCGCCTCACGCCCATGTGACGGAAGTGGCGCGGATTGATAAAAAATTCGTGGATTGTGGCGGGACGCGCCGCACAGAAATAAAATGCCGGTTGCAAACATGGTTTGCCGATGATACCGACCACCGGCTGACGGCGGGCAAACTGTTGGCGATTCTCGACAAGTCTCATCCAATTCTTGAAATGGAAGACCTTGAAGTGGACGTGGAACATGAAGCGCCGTTCATTTCACAATTTCCAATCACCAAAGTCACAGTGGACGGTGACGGATTGATGCTGCATTTAGGAATTACACACACGGCTTGTCTCGCAGAAGACAAATGCTTACCGCCTGCGTTGAATAAACCATTTCAATTCAAACCGTTGCCAGAAATTCAAGCCGCCAAATGTTGCTCTTAACGAACTATGAAAAAGAATGTTTTGTTTGTTTGCATCCATAACAGTGCACGAAGCCAAATGGCCGAAGCGTTTCTAAATCAAATTTGCGGCCATACCTTTCAAGCGCACAGTGCAGGTCTCGAACCCGGGAAATTAAATCCCATTGTTGTCGAAGCGATGAAAGAAGTTGGCACTGATATTTCCGGCAATCAAACGAAAGCCGTATTTGATATGTTTAAGTCCGGTAAAATGTTTTCTTACGTCATTACGGTTTGCGATGAAACGAGTGCGGAACGCTGTCCGATTTTCCCCGGCGTAACGACGCGATTACATTGGAGTTTTCCCGACCCTTCAAGTTTTCAAGGCACACCAGAAGAAAAATTGGCAAGAACATGCCAAGTCCGCGATACCATCAAAAATAAAATTGAAGAATGGTGTGCCGAAATTTGTTCGCATCAAGTCGTTTAGCTCGGCCTAATCCCCTGCGGCGTTAAAACCATAAGCCGAAGGCTTAATGATGGGCTGCATGAGTTCCTAAAAGCCGCCGGAAACTGCGAAGCGAGCATTGTCAAGGTGGAGCGCAGAGGGCAACAGGGCGAGCAATACCTTGACAAGTGCAGCGCAGCAGTAAAATCGCCAGCGGCAATTCAGGAAGCCTTCACTCTCAAATTCAGATACGCTCTTGCCTCACTTTATTGGTTCAAATTCAGCAATGGATTCATTTTGAAGACAGCGATATACGTATTTGTATTTACAGGCAGCACAAAGCTCCTGACAAAACGCGAAATGATGGGATTCAATCTCTCGGAGTTCAAATGACTCATTGGCTTTAGCCAATTCCCAACATTCATTTTTCCAGCCGTTGTTTTTTGTTGATACTACGTTCGTGATGATTTTTGGCATTGATATAATGCCCCCGCGTTTTAGGTCACAGTTGAATCCCCCCAAAGACGAGAAACTTTTTATCAGCTTTTAACGTAAAGACAATAAAAAATTGGCAAAAATCCGTAGAAAAAATAACGCAGAACCGTTCCGTTTATTTTTCACGCTTGCAATGCAGGATAAAAAATAGAATTTTTGAATATCGCTGTCCGTTTAGGGTTGGCAGAGAGGTTTTGCTCGCGGCGCGGCTCGGACAGCGCCCCCTAGTTGGTCGCGTCGCCCTTCTGAGCGCCTTTGGTGAAGGCGTATAAACCTCATCACTGGGAAGGCCGGACGCAAGTCCGGCCTTTTGTAATTTAATGCGCTACCGCCATGCTCTTTCTTGAAGGCTTGTTATCTCTGGAAAATTTTACTGCTTTTTGGACGGCTTCGGTCTCGGTTTCTTGCACCGTTTGCACTTCTGTTTCTTCAGCTGCCAAAGAATTTGCACCCTGATTTTTGGTGATGTCCAAGGCATCTTCTAATTCTTTTTGTCGCTGAGCGAGTGATTGCAACTTAACCTCATGCTCAAATGGCTGGCCGAGTTTTGCGTCCAGTTCACGGCATTTCTTTTCAGCTTCCCTCAAATCGCGTTGGTGAAATGAAAGTCGCTCCTCAAAATTCTGCGGGACATATTCGAGTGAACGAATCGTTCCTAAAGGCGAATCGGAAACGTTCGCCGCGTATTGATTGCGTCCCTTCAAAATGATTTCGACCTGCTGTAAAAAAGCTGGCCGGACGAAAAGTTTAAAACCGGCAAATTCGCCGACATGAAATTCTTGTCTCGCTCCGGCGACACGCCGCGCGATTCGGTTCAACATCTCACCGGCGATGGCACGGTCTTTGACGACAGTTTTTTCCAAGAGAATTTGAAACGCTTCGCCACGCGTTTCGGTGCGCTCCGCCATATCCAATTTCAGGTTTTCAATTCGTTGATTGTAGATTGGGATGTTTTCCTTGAGATGCCGAATATCATCGCGAATGCGATATTGCGTTTCCACGTGCTGCGAACGCAATCGCGTAAGCCGTGTAATTTCTGCGTCAACGGATGCCTTTTCAATAACAAGCGGATTACCCGAAGCGATGGCTTTGACTTCGGCATACGTCAATGCTCTTGAATCAACGTCCTCGATATGCCGGATGTGCGTATCGCCGGTCATCACCTGATGGATGAACTTGGCTTTTGTTTCAAGCGTTTGCCACATATAGGCGTCGAAACTGCCTTCCGTGACGTAACGATAAATTTGGACGACGGCATTGTTGTTCCCCTGTCGCAAAATGCGTCCGTCGCGCTGTTCCACATCGGCGGGTCGCCACGGCGGGTCAAGATGGTGTTCGGCAATGAGCCGTTCTTGAACATTTG
>JAJPKI010000018.1 GCA_021323835.1 Verrucomicrobiota bacterium
ATCAAACCGGCTCCGGCTCCGTGCAAATCAATTTGTCCAACGCTAGTAAAACGAATATCGCCTTTTTCGTTCACGCCGAAGTCATTGGCGAGAGCGGCGATGAAATCGCGCCGATTGATTATTCGGACAATTATATTTCACTTTGGCCGGGCGAAACAAAAACCATTTCTGCGAATTTCGGGAATTTAAAAATCAAACCGACTTCCATTCGCATCAAAGGCTTTAACGTGCCGGAATTTTCTGTCGGCGTTGGAAAATGACAATTTCGTCCGCGCCAATTAAAATCCGCGCGTGCTGAACATCATCCACGAAGATGCCGATTTGCTCGTCGTCAACAAACCTGCCGGACTTGTCTGCCATCCGACGAAAAATGGCGAGATGTCCAGCCTCATTGGCCGCGCACGTTTGTATTTGTCGCGCGAAGGCCGCGAAGTAGGCGAAGGAAAATCCAAAGCTGCAATTTTACCTGGCACTGGCGAACCATTCTCCCTCTCCCCATTGCTCGCCGACTCGCAACGCGGAGAGGGCCGGGGTGAGGTGGCTTCTCCACATTTGATTAATCGTCTCGACCGCGAAACCAGCGGCGTCATGCTCATCGCAAAAAATTCCGCAACCGCCGGTGAAATCGGCAAAATTCTCGAAAGCCGCGCCGTCCAAAAAGAATATCTCGCTATCGTCCACGGCCATGTCGCGGAAAATCACGGCATCATTGACGCCCCGCTGGGCAAAGACGAGCGCAGCATTGTTGCCGTCAAAGATTGCGTCCGACCTGACGGCACGCCCACGCAAACAGAATTTTTTGTTGAGCGGAAATTTTCGGTAGGGTTGCCTCGCCGAGGCGACCGTGGACGGTTCGGCGAACCGTCCCTACCTTTTTCTTTGCTTCGTATTATTTTGCACACCGGCCGCAAACATCAAATCCGCATCCACCTCGCGCACATCGGCCACGCCATCGTCGGCGATAAACTTTACGGTCACGACGAAGATTGTTATTTGGCGCTGGCGCAAAATCGCCTAACCGATGCGCAGCGCGAGCAATTGATTTTCAAAAATCATGCCCTCCACGCGCGTTCGCTGAAATTCAATTGGCGCGGCAAGGACGTTGAATTTTCCTGCGAACCCGAAAAATACTTCGTTGAATTTCTTCCGCAGATTTCGCCGATTAACGCAGATTAAATTAATTCGCGAGAATTCGTGAAATTCGTGTAAAAGTTTTTTCTCTGCGTCTCTGCGTCTCTGCGTTAAAATCCATCGCGTGTTCGAGATTCCCAAAACCATGCGCGCCGTCGTTTATCGCGGCGTCAACGATTTGCGCGTCGAGACCGTGCCGGTCCCGCAAATCGGCAAAAACGAATTGCTTGTCAAAGTCGCCGTGTGCGGCGTTTGCCCGACCGACATCAAAAAAATCCATTACGGCACCGTGCTGCCGCCAAGAATTTTCGGCCACGAAACCGCCGGAACCATTGTCAAAATCGGCTCCGGCATTTCGGCTCTTTTAACTAAAAATTCAAAATTAAAAATTCAAAACTTAAAAATCGGCGACCGCGTTGCGTTGCATCATCACGTGCCCTGTTTGAAATGCCATTACTGTCGTCACCGCGCGTTTGCGCAATGCGAGACCTACAAGCGCACCGGCATCACCGCCGGATTTGAGCCGGCCGGCGGTGGATTTGCCGAATACGTCCGCGTCATGGATTTTGTTTTGCCCGGCGTCGTGAAAATTCCCGCGCGCAATTCCTTTGAAGAAGGCGCCATGCTCGAACCCGTCAACACCGTGCTCAAAGCCGTGAAACGATTGAACCTCTTGCGCGGCGACAACGTGCTCGTTGCGGGGCAGGGGCCGATTGGTCTCATGTTCACGAAAATTCTTCAACTGCGCGGCATCAACGTCCTCGCCACCGACTTGCTCGAATCGCGATTGAAGCTCGCCAAAAAATTCGGCGCCAAATGGACGCAATTGGTCGAAAGTCGAGAGACGAACGGCGAAAGCAAGAAAAAATCGGCGCTCGACCCTCGACCCTCGACCCTCGACGCAGCTATAATCGCCGTTCCATCCGACGCCGCCGTCAAGCAAGCCATCCAGCTCGTTCGCGGTGCCGGACAGATATTATTATTTGCGCATACGAAGCGCGGTGACGAATTGAAGATTGACCCGTCCGCGATTTGTTTCGACGAAAAAGATTTGATTGGCAGCTATTCGTCCGATTTCACCATTCAAAAAGAAGTCGCCCAACTGGTTTTTTCCAGAAAACTCGACGTGCGCCAATTGATTACTCACCGTTTCCCGCTGGAAAAAACCGCCGACGCCATTGTCCTTGCCGGAAAACCGACGGAAGATTCATTGAAAATTACGGTGAGGCGAGACTCCGTCGAGCCCTGATTTTTGCATCGGCTTCAAACATCGGATTTCTGACCTCATGGCTGTCACCAGTTGTGTCACCAGTTTTTTATGCTAAACTGGCGATAATTTATGTTACATTTTGGTCACTAAACCTTCAATTTCGAGTGCGGAACAGTGAATTGACGCCATAAAACCATTGAAAACATTGATTTTTTCTGAATCTTTGCGCTTTAGTGGTTTTCTGAAAAAACGTTCAAAAAAAATTAAAAATTTGTTGACATGGGTTGCAGCCTCTGGGATATTGACCCCACACACGGTAACAACAACACTACAAATGAGAACTAAAACACTACTTATGGCCGTTGCTGCCATCGCAGCCGGTATCACAATCTCCAAAGCACAACCCGTTTATTCCCAAAACGTCGTGGGATATGCGAATGTTCAAACTCTGAACGCCGGTTCGTTTTACGCAATGGCATGTCCATTTGCAATTGGTGTCAGCAATGGTGCCAACGAAGTGTTTGGAACTAACTTGCCTGCCAGCAGCGCGATTTTTACATGGGATGTCCCAAGCCAAAGTCTGATTGAAACTATTTTCGACAATACGCAGGATCCAAGCATCCTTTGGTATCAAGGCGATGACGCAACTCCGGCACAAATTCCAACCCTTCCGGCTGGTCAAGGGTTTTTCTTGGTTCCAAACAACCCCATTACTAATTTATTCTCTGGCGCGGTGGCGGTCAATGTTGGTGCGACCAACACGATGACATTGGCAAATGCCGGTTCGTTTTATTTGGTTTCTTCGCCAGTTCCTTTTACTGGATATATAACCAATCAGGTGGCTCTTACCAATCTGTCTGATAGCTCTGCAATCTTTATCTGGGACGTAAACAGCCAAAGTTTGGCGGAATTCATTTATGATACATCGCAAGGCAATGGTATCAATTGGTATCAAGGCGATGATGCAACTCCGGCAGATTGTCCGACCGTTGGTGTCGGCCAAGGGTTCTTTGTTGTGCCAAATAATCCCTATGTCTGGAAACAAAAATTCTAAAATTTGATTTGAACAGAAGAACAACAACTAACTTAAAATGATTATGAAAAAATTAGTCTTAACAACGGTTTGCGCTCTGGCTATGACTGGTGCGGCTTTCGCTCAAGGTTTTATTACCTATAGTCCAGCTGCAAACTTAATTGTTACCACCAACTCTGCGTCATATTCTCCGCTGTTCGGCGGCGGCTCAAATCCGAATGGTGGTGCCAGTGGTGTGACATTGTCGGGCAGTGCCGCTAGCACTTTGACATACGATTACGCCTTTTTGTATTACACTGCCAATGTTTTCAATGGCAGCACCCCGACAATAGGGCTCAATTTCAGTTCTTGGCAATCAACTGGCATCTACGCAACAAACAGTTCTGTTGCTGGCAGAATTATTGAGACGAATCAAGCATCAACCACCTTCAATGTTGGTGGTGGCGCTAATGGCGGTTCATCTGCTGCATGGGCTAATGGAACGACCAATTACATGGTTGAAGTTGGCTGGTCAGCCAATTTGGGTGGCACATGGGCTGTTGTTTCCAATGAATTGGCTACATTTAGCCAATCTCAATGGTCAGCGCTTCTTGGTAACACTAATGGTTTCTTTGGTGCATCGGTTGTTGGTTGGTTGAATCCAGGTTCTTCTTCCATTGGCGCTCCGGGCGTGTTTGGCGGTGGTTCCCCAAGTGCAGCTGGTTTGCCGATTTCTGACCCAGCGAGCGGTGGCAATGGCCCTGTGATTCTTTACCTTATTCCAACTCCTGAACCGGGCACGATGGCCTTGGCAGGTTTGAGCGGACTTTCTCTGTTGTTGTTCCGTCGTCGTAAAGTTTAGTTAGTGTGTTCTCAATGAACCCGCTCCTTAACCGGAGCGGGTTTTTTATTATTTATTTTGTAGCAGCGGACGTGAGTCCGCTCAAATTTCGTGTAGCGTAGCAGCGAATGTCAGTTTGCTCTAATTTTCCTCTTCCAAGTCAAAAATGACCGAACTCACATTCGGTGCTACAAAAAATTGTAGCAGCGGGCGTAAGCCTGCTCTAACTTTTCCCTATGCAAACAGAAGGCAGCCGCCATTATGCCAGTCGGGGAACAAGCCGCGCATTTTATCTCCCACGCCTCCAGCACGAATTTTACCAAGCCGCCGCCGTCGTTCACTGGACAATGCCAATGGCACAACGCGGCATAGGCTGGCTCAATGAAATTTTCCACGCGCGTTTTCGGGAAATCATGCTTCATGCAGCAGTTCGAGAAAATTTATTCTGTCCGGTTTATTGTTTGATGCCTGACCACATCCATTTTATCTGGATGGGATTAAATAAAGATTCCGACCAAAAGACCGCGATAAAATTCGTGCGTGAACATTTAGCGCTGGCATTGCATCCATATCGCTTTCAACATCAAGCCCACGACCATGTTCTGCGCGAAGAAGAACGCAAACGAAACGCCTTTGCCAAAATTTGTTTTTACATTTTGGCCAATCCGGTTCGCGCCGGATTGATTAAAGAGTCGGAAACTTGGCCTTTCTGCGGCGCAATCATTCCCGGCTATCCCAAAATGCATCCGTCGGAAGAAAATTATTGGCCGTTATTTTGGAAGTTATATCGGCAGAACTGCCAACTTGACGCCAGCAAACGAAAATTACCGCCTCGATGCTCGTAGCAACAAACGTCAATTTGGTTTGACTGCAAAATATAATGAGCCGACTTACGTCGGCTGCTACGATTATTTGAATTGGTAGCGCATAGGGGAATCGAACCCCTCTTTCAGCCTTGAGAAGGCCACGTCCTAGCCGATAGACGAATGCGCCACTGCTGTTATTAAATCACAATTTACTGTC
>JAJPKI010000079.1 GCA_021323835.1 Verrucomicrobiota bacterium
CCGGAACGCTTTCGCCAACCATTTCGCAAGGTGAATATTCCAGATTATTCGAGCGCGACGGCTTTGGCGTCGCCTCGGACACGGAATACTTGAGCCGTGGTGCATGGAAAGAATCCGGCGCGCAATTCGGCACGTTCGGAAATTTCAATTATGATTTCGAATCGTTTTATCGCACCGACCCCGGCCAGCGTCCGAACAATGACATCGAGCAACGGCAACTTTCCATTGCCATCAAAGAACAAATCACGCCGCAAGACACCCTTTTCGGATACGTCCAGCAATACGAAGCGGAAAGCGGCGACCTCGCGCAATATTATGATCAAAACGTGGCAAGCCCAACTCGCCATGATAAAGAAACTCAAGAGCCGATTGCAGTAATTGGCTGGCATCATGACTGGGCTCCCGGCATGCACACGCTTTTTCTCGCCGCCCGGCTTGATGATACTTTTTCCTTCACCAATTTCACCGAACCATCCTTGCTCATGGGCCGGCCAGATGGCCCCGGTGGCGTTCCCTTTCTTGCTCTTGTAGAACCCATCACGATGAATGAATTTTTTACGAACCGATTGGAAATTTATTCGGCAGAACTGCAACAAATCTGGGAACAGCCTTCGCACGACACCATTCTCGGCGCGCGATTTCAATATGGCCATTTTAATACCGGCGTTTTGCAAAATAATCCATCAGCTAATGTCGTTTCTTTTTTCCCGCCGCCGCCAGACCCGTCATCGCAACAGGACTTCACCTCCCTTTTCCGGCGCATCAGTTTATACGGTTACCATCAATGGCAGATTTTCGACCCGCTGCAACTGATCGGCGGCGTGACTTACGACCGCATCACGTTCCCTGAAAATTTCCGCACCGCTCCCCTTTCCGGCAATGAAACGACGCGCCAACAAATTTCCCCCAAAGCCGGATTGATTTGGACGCCCGCGAAAGACACCGCCGTCCGCTTTGCCTACACACGCTCGCTGTCCGGCGCGAGCCTCGACCAAAGTTACCAACTCGAACCGTCGCAAGTCGCTGGATTCATCCAATCCTATCGCAGCATCATTCCTGAATCCATCGCGGGCGCGAATTCGGGAGCGCAATTCGAGACCTACGACCTTTCGCTCGAGCAAAAATTCTCCACCGGCACTTATTTGAGCCTCTCCGGCGAAATTCTGGATTCCACCGTCCATCGCGTCATCGGCGCATTCGATTATCTTTCGGATGAACTGCCGTTCCCCACGCCGTCTGGAACGCGTGAACATCTGGACTATCAGGAACAAACGATCCAATTCACCGCCAACCAATTGCTCGGAAAAGAATGGGCGCTCGGCGCGCGTTACCGCATCAGCAAAGCCGTTTTGCACGACGATTTTCCCGACGTGCCGGACAACCTTCTCTTTGCCAACCTTTCCATCACGCCGCGGCAACGGACGCAAGGCATTCTCAACCAATTGGACCTCACCGCCATTTACAATCATCCGAGCGGATTTTTTGCCGAAGGCGAAGCGTTGTGGTTCGGCCAGAGCAACGACGGCTACACGCCGGCGGAACCCGGCGACAACTTCTGGCAATTCAATTTGCTGGCCGGATACCGTTCACCGCGACGCAAGATGGAAGCGACGATTGGCCTGCTGAACATTGCCGGCCAGGATTACCAACTCAACCCGCTGAACATTTACAACGAACTGCCGCGCACGCGAACCGTTGCCGCTCGCCTGCAATTTAATTTTTAGCGATGTAAAATCATCGAAAAAAGAATTAAAACTCGCAATGTGGCTGTTGCTGCCGCAGCGAAGATGCCAAGCCAAAGGCTAAACAAATAAGGTTTCTGTATTAAAACTGCGGAGACATCAATTGCATAGCCAGCCAAGCTAGATAAGGCCAATAAAAGGCATAAAAAAATCGCCCATGTAAAATAACGAAGCATATGGTCAAATCGTTTATGCTCCTTCAAAATTTTAACAACAAAATTATCGGAAAGTGAGCATAGCAGTGCTTGGCCGGTCGCTAAAAAACCGACGGCAATGCCGCTTAAATTTATTGTATTTGAAAGCAAATCATTCGCTTCCTTGGGAAGCCAAGTCGTTGCAAAACGATAATGCACAAAGAATACAATCAAGCCGATTATAAGCGGGGCAATTTGTTCGGCCAATGCAGTTAATTTTCTGGCTAATTTTGTCACGACTAAAAACGCGGAACTTTGCGCGCGCATTGTGCCCATATTTCAAACAAACAATCAATCCGTCTTCGGTAAAATTCTTCAATCTGCTTTGTGCTTTCAATTTGCAGGGCAAATTTGAATCGAGCTTCTAGCAAATCTAGGATTTCCACTTTTTCGGCGCCTTCTTCGCGTGCAATTACCTCAAGTGCGTCAAGCTCCATCCCTTCCTCATGCTTGGCCTCCGTCCAACGAATTGCATCAAACATGTTTTTCAAATTTAATGAACCTCGCCGACCCCTGCCCAACGAAAACTTAATGTCAACAACTGGACTTTCCATTTCTCTCGCCGCTTTAATGATTTGAAAAATTGGCCCGTCTTCCCCAACGTCTTGCGCAACTCTTCCAGGTGCCATTTTAATACGCAACATATTTGCTCCTGACAGGCTGCGTAATTTATTGCCGATGTCCTCTCTCAAAATAGGGTTGAACAATATCGCCTGACTAACGTGAGCCTTTTGTTGAAAATAAAATGATGCACGATTTGCAGAAACACCCGAACGATTACGTTGATAAAGCAAAATTTTACGATCAGGAATATAAAGAAAAGCATTTGTTACTCCAAGTCCTTCATCGTCGGCTTGGGCAACGGGCGTTTCTGCTCCATTTGTGCTGGCAACAATTGTTGGCTCATCTTGTCGAATGCGCATCATGTCACCGAATATTGACCCGTCACGATTTCCATCTTTGCGAAGCCGAATAGTGCCGCCGGTCGTTGGTTCATTTCTCAAAGCACCACTTCGTATTCGCATGGTAGTCCGAAGAATATTCTCAAATGCTATTGGCGATTCGACGTGGAAAAAATCAACTGCAATTGTTTTTCTCATATTTTTTAGTTTATTTCTGATTGGTTTAGTTAGATATCCCTGTGGCTAAACTTTGTCGATGTTTTTATGGATGTGGTGTCGTGGGCGGCGGTGTCGGCGATGGATTTGAATTTCCGCCGCCACCCGCCGGCGGAAAGGTGTTGAGCCGGAATTGATCGCGCAGCCCGGCGTTGGCGGGATTAATGGCAGGCCATTGCAGATCGGCGGCGTTCTGGATGGTCAAAAGATTTTCGTAGAGCGTGGCGGCATCGGTGTTCTTCGTCGTGGTGGAATCTTTCGCGTCGCCCAGTGCGCTTTGTTGCGCGGGCGTGGCGGCGCCAAAAGTTTGCCGCGCGGCGGTGAAGGCGGCGGTCTCGGCATCGGTCCAGCCTTTGAGCTGGAGCGCGGCAAGGTTCGCGGCCTTTTGAACGGAGGCGATGATGATGTCGGCGCGGGCGAGAACGGAGCCGAGGTCGGCGGGATGGTTGACGCCCACTTGAAATTCCTGATGCAGTTTCACGGTCTGGCCGGGAAAGGCGAGCCTGGCGGTCTGGCGCGCCTGGTTCATGCAATGGAGCAGTGTATCGAGGTTCATGTTTTGGGCGGTGGTGAGGTTGCCGAGTTCACCCTTGACGCTTTTCTGTCCGGCAAGGTCGGCGCTGATTTTGGCGAGCAGCGCGGTGGCGCCGGTCAGAAAACCGGCGGGCAATCGCCGCGCGATATCAGGATACGCCTTGCTGGCGGTGATGATGATGTTGCCGTTGTAGATGAGCGTGGATATGGGGAAGTGCGGTATGTGGTTCATTGTTTTTAGATGTTTAAGGGGTTCTTGGGTTGATTGTTGTTTTATGTGCAAATAGCTTTAATATAAACAGTTGAGAACTTTTTGATTGCGGTTTGGATTTCGCGGGAGCTGTCCCCAACTCCACGGGAAGAGCATCGGATTTTGCGGGAACGGTCTCGGATTTCACGGAAACAACGCGGACTTCGCGGGAGCAGTCCTGAATTTCGCGGCGAGGCTGACGGATTTTGCAGGAATGGCGGCGGACTTCGCGGGAAGGATTTTGAATTTCCCGCGAGGCGCGCGGACATCGAGGGGACGATAGAAAACTTTGCGGGAAAACAAATGAATTTCCGCTGTTCACCAACGACGTCGCCTGTCGCTTCCCGTTCATGCCTGTTTGGTTCGCGAAATTTGTTTAGGGGTCAAAGCCGGTCAGGATAATCGGATAATTGGTGGTCGGAACGTTGCTCGGGAAATAAATGGCAAATCGATATTTCTGGCTTGCCGGTGGATTGGGAATGGTGACATTTGTCAATGCGCAGCCGGAATCAAAATTTTTCCCATTATAGACGATTTTTGTGTCTGTGCGCCCCCCACCGTCGGCTGCGGTGAAGGTAGTTGTATTGGTGGAAATTGACCAACCCCAGGCCGGAAGCGATTTGGTATAAATGACATAGCCGGCATAAGCACCCGGGCAAGTGCCTTGCGTGCCGCTGCTTGCCACAGGACCACCAAATACAGTAATCGGCGGGCCAAGTTTGGGATTGCAGGCGGTTTTTTGAGTGCTGCATCCGGCCATGGTGAGCAGGCCGACAACGGCCGCAAACGTCAGAATTTTTGAGAATTGTGCTTTCATGGATATTTATGGTTTTGCTTCGAATCCCACATCTATACATACGCAGGCAAAAGATGAATCTTTCAAAAAAGTTAAAGGACGTGCTTGCTTAAACCGGAGAAAAAGAGTTTTTCTTTTTAAGTTTTGGCGGTGAGAAATACATTTTTTAAGGATCGTGAATGGTTGAAACCCGCGTTCATTTCGGCGGTGACGGTTCTTTGCAGTTTGTTGCTTTGGAAAACGCCACCCGGCGAGCCATGGGTGAACGCCAGTTACGATTATTTATTTCGCTTCGGCGCTCATTCGGTCACCAACAAGGTCACGGTCATCTTGATGGACAATGAAGCGTTTGACCATTTTCACCAGACGCGCGGGCAACCGTGGGATCGCAGCCTCCACGCGCAATTACTGAACAAGCTCGCCGACGATGGCGCGGAATTAGTGGTGATGGATTCTTTTTTTCGGGCGACGAATAATCCGGTGAATGACAAAGCACTGGCGGACGCAATGGGCCGTCAACGTCGCCTCGTGTTGATGGCGGAACAATCGCAAGTGACGCGTCCTGGTTTGGCGGGCGCGCAACCAGTATTGCCTGCGGAACTGTTTTTGAGCGCGGCGAAAACAAATTGGGGCGTGGCATGGCTTGATCCGGATTTGGATTCAATCGTGCGCCGTCATTGGCCGTTTCCATCACCCGGGCCATACCCGAGTTTGTCCGAAACAGCCGCGAGACTGATGGGAGCGCAATTGAATTCCGCGCCGCATGAGCAGTGGTTGCGCTATTACGGACAGAATGGCGCGTGGACGCGGATGAGTTATCAATTCGCATTGGCGGAACCAAAAAATTATTTTCACGGCCAGATCGTCTTCATCGGAACGCAATCGCAGACATCGTTGCCGGACGGCGAACCAGATGAATTCAAAACTCCTTACACGCGCTGGACCGGTGAATCCACCGGCGGCGTGGAAATCATGGTGACGTCCTTTTTGAATTTGATGAACGGCGATTGGTTGCAGCGTCCGGCAGTATGGCTGGAACTTTTTATTTTGACCGTGACGGGAATTTTGCTCGGTAGAGGATTTTATCGGATGAAATTATTGGCAGCGGGCATTTCCGCTATTGCCGTCGCAGTCGCCATTTTGCTGGCAGCGATTTCGTTGAGCAACTTTACTCATTATTGGTTTCCTTGGCTGGTCATCGCGGGCGGGCAAATACCTTGCGCGTTATTGTGCATCGCCGCAATAAAAATTCGGCGACCGCAAACGGCTGCCGTCGCAACGGAGAAACCGCCGAAAATTCCGGGTTATGAATTAGTCCATCCGCCATTTGGCGAAGGCGCTTATGGAAAAGTCTGGCTGGCGCGAAATGCAAAAGGTGAGTGGAAAGCCATCAAGGTGATTTATTTGAAAAAATTTGAAAATCATTTTGGCCCTTATGAGCGCGAATTCAACGGCATCAGCCGATACAAGCCGGTTTCTAACAAACATCCTGGACTGCTGCGCGTGGATTTCGTCAGCGAAAAATTGGACGGCTATTTTTATTATGTAATGGAACTCGGCGATTCGCTTGAGCCCGAGTGGAAAGGCGAACCGCAAAAATATAAGCCACGTGATTTGGCGGGCGAACGCGCCAGGCTGCCGGGAAATCGTTTGCCGATACAGGAATGTATTCGCATTGGAATCGCATTGACCGACGCATTGGAATTTTTACATCAAAACGGACTGACCCATCGCGACATCAAGCCGCAGAACGTGATTTACATGAATGGCCAGCCGAAATTGGCTGATCTTGGACTCGTCGCAGAAATTCGTCCGCCCGATGAAACACATACATTTGTTGGCACGCCTAATTATATGCCACCATTACCGGAACAACCCGGCACGCCGCAGGCGGACATTTATGCTTTAGGCATGTTGCTTTATGTTATCAGCACCGGACGTAATGCGGCATTGTTTCCAGAAATCGCAACAACACTGATTGATACAGAAAAACCTGCCGATTTTCTTCCGTTGAATGCTGTTATTCTCAAAGCTTGTCAACCGGAACTTTCAAAGCGTTATTTATCGGCGAAGGAAATGCACCAATCCTTGATAGAATTGCAAAAATAAAAAAGCCCATCAACGATTACTATTTTTCCGTTCTGAACAAGAAATTTGCTGATAATATATTCAATTCCGTATAGTTGGGATACGAACGGTCACGCTCCCATCGTCCCAGCCAATAAATGGGGATTGCCACCGAAGCGTCGTCCCGTGGATTGTGAAGATTTTCGGATGGATATTTTTTTGACGCGGTGGCGTTTGGTTTAGTATTATCATAATCTGATAATATTTCTCATTTATCTCTCGAACAACTTTTCGATAGTCTTCAGAATCTGAAATAGACATAAATCGCTTTGCTTCATCGAGAGCTTCTTCTTGCTTATTCGATTGCCAAAGACAGTGAAAAACACCTAAAGATGCAGCTTCCAATGTTGAATTATCTTTTGGCTGAAAGATGATGCACTGGAAGAATCCGCCATTGCGGAAGATTTAAAGAAATAACATTAAATGTTCCGCATAGAACGTTCGACGTGAAACAAAGTAATCAACCGTAACGCGTCGCCTTCGGCAATGGAATGATCTTTCGTTCGTATTCTTCCAATGACGGACAAATAGCTGCGCTATCTTTCGAATATTCTCGATGCACTGCAAGACTTGCATGTCCCAATGCACTTTGGGCAAACCGTTCGGGCATTCCGAGTTGTTTGGCACGGCCTGCCCATGCGTAGCGATAGCTGTGAAGACTGATGCCTTCAATATTGAGGATTTTACAACGTCGGCGGAATTCCGCCGCGCGCCAGCGGTCAGGCAATTGCGAAATCTTTGGAAAGAACGGTCCCGTGATAGGCAATTTCTTTAAAAGCGCCTCCAAGCGTGTCCCGATTTCCATCATGCACAACTCACCAGTCTTTTGCCGATTGAATGACAACTGCCGATTCTCCCAATCCACATTCGCGGATGACAAATTCGCGCCGTCGGTTTGTGATGCGCCAATTTCCCAGAGTAATTCGTAATATAGTTTTCGCTCAGGATTTTGTTCAGCCTGGATTATCCGTTGATGCTCTTCGGCTGTAATCGCACGTTGCGGCCTCTTTTTTGTTTCAGGCCAAAGTTTTGCCGGAATCAATGGAATTAACATCCACCCAAGACTTAAACCAAGATTGTGAAGGCATCGCAATGTGTGATTGATCGAAGAGCGTCCGGATTTGAGAACAAACCGAAGGTCATCGCCAGTCGTTTCAATCAATTTTTTATTTCGGATGGAATCATAAACTGAACTTTTAATCGCCCGACGCCGACGCAGCCGCGTGGATTCTTTACCGATGGAACAAAATTCCTCCATCAAAAGCGACCAAGTGCGTTCCATCAATTTCGGATCAGCAGCAAGCAAATACGTTTTGGCAAGGGTCAGGTTAATCGAAACAGGCCGTGTTGCGGCGTCATTCTTTGCATGGATGATTTGCGTCGCCTTTGGCCGATCGGATGTTTCCAGGCTTTCACGTTTGCCGGTTTCCGAGTCGAGGCTGTAAAAAACTTTCCCGCGTTTGCACAGCCAGAATCTGTTTTTCATGGACACCTTTCATTTTAGGTGGCCTTCGAACTTTGCCTGAGCGAGCAGTGAGCGATTCGTAAATGAGTGGTGCGAGATTTGTAACGTCGTTGCCGGTTCGCGCGCCATTTACTGCACAGTTTACTGCACACTTGGGCCTTTTCGGGCAGTTTTTGCCCGTTTTTTAGAACCTGCCGCAGGAGCTGTCGTTGTCCTCCAACGACTTATTGAAATGGCTCCAGAGGTAGGACTCGAACCTACAACCACACGGTTAACAGCCGCGTGCTCTACCATTGAGCTACTCTGGAACGCAAAAGGACGCGTAATTTACAAGCCGTTCGTCATCCAGTCAATTTCATTCCTCATGCTTTTTGGCATCGCGGACAAAAAAATGTGCCTCGCGCGGCTTGTGTGATACGCCGAATTTTAGTTCCGCAATTGAAACATGGCTTTCCCGGGAGGTCATAAACCAGCAACCGTTCGTGATAAAAATTTTCTCCGTCATTGGAATGGCCGAAATAAAAAAGTCCATCTGATTTGCCGCTGGCGAATTTTAACGGCACCGTGCTGCCGAAATGAATGGCGCGGCGCAATGTTTCGGGGATGGCCCGCCAAAGTTTTTTGATTTGCGTCGCATTCAATTTATTTGCCGCTAATTTTGGTGAAATTTTTGCGCGGAACAGCATTTCGCTCGCGTAAATATTTCCCACGCCGGCGGCAACGGTTTGGTCGAGCAATTTGATTTTTATCGGCTGACGCGAGCGCTTTAACGCTGCCGCCAAAAAATCCGGCGTAAATTCTTTGCCTAACGGCTCCGGCCCTAGCCTTTCAATCGGCGACACATCCAAACTCATTCGCCCGAAATAGCGATAATCCTCATAAATGAAATTGCGCTCGCCTAAATCGAAAACGACCGCCGCGTGCTTTGGCAATTTTTCATTTTTCGACGCCACATACATTCTGCCAGTCATGCCGAGATGACCGAGAACGTAGAATTTTTTGCCAGAAAGTTTTGGTTGCAGTTCAAACAACAAATATTTCCCGCGACGCGACAAATCTTTGAATTTTGCACCAAGCAATTGCTTTTGAAATTCTTTCGCTGAAGTCGGCCGCAACGATTTTTCGCGGCGGACATTGATGCCGCGAATAATTTTATTGCGAATCAACGGACGCAAATGGCGCGCGAGGACTTCGACTTCGGGAAGTTCGGGCATGAAACCTAACTCACAAGCGTGCCGACTTTCTCGCCGAGCACGACGCGCTTCAAATTGTGCGGTTTGGAGAAATCAAAAACGATGATGGGCATTTTATTGTCCATGCACAGCGAGAAAGCCGTGGAATCCATCACCTTCAATTGCCGTTGCAGCGCGTCGAGATAGGAAATTTTTTCAAAGCGCTTGGCATTTTTATTTTTCTTCGGGTCGGAATCGTAAACGCCGTCCACTTTGGTCGCTTTCAAAATGACTTCCGCGCCGATTTCATTCGCACGCAACGCAGCCGCCGTGTCCGTTGAAAAATACGGATTGCCAGTGCCGCCGCCAAAAATCACCACCCTGCCCTTTTCCAAGTGCCGAACGGCGCGACGACGGATGAATGGCTCGGCGACTTGCGACATCGCAATCGCGCTTTGCACGCGCGTGGGGCAGCCGAGTTTTTCCAGCGCGTCTTGAAGCGCCAGCGCGTTGATGACCGTCGCGAGCATGCCCATGTAATCGCCCGTCGCACGCTCGATGCCGCGCTCGCTGCCGCTCAAGCCGCGAAAAATATTTCCGCCGCCGACGACTACAACCACCTGCACGCCGAGATGGCGCACTTCGCAAATCTGCTCGGCCATGAGCTGCACCGCTTCAGGCGAAATGCCCGTGCCGTTGGCGTCGCCGAGCGACTCGCCGCTCAACTTGAGCAGGATGCGGGAAAATTTTGGTTTTTTGGAAGTCGTCATGCGAATTGGAGCGCGCGAAGCATTGCAAAATGTTTAACAGCCCGATGCACGAAGGTCAATTCAAAGACATCTAACAAATTCCTCTGGACAGATAAATTCACGAAGCGCAAAGTAAAATCTGTGATAAAACTTTATCGGAAATCTGATGGTGTGTTCCAATATTGGGAAACATGGGAAAATAATGGCACGCACACTATTCACTGGGGAAAACTTGGTGAACGCGGCCAAAGCGAAGAGCTGCGTAACTCTCTATTTTCTTCTGCATCAAAGAAAATCACTGCGGAGATTGCCAAGAAGAAAGCAGAAGGATTTCAAGAAATTCCAATCGAAGATCATCACACACTTTTAATTGAATATGCAATTGAAGGCATGGGTAACGCAATGGATCTCAAAAAGCGACACAGTTTGGAAGAGCGCATGAATGAAACTTTGGGATGGACTGGATTAGGACTTTGTGACGGCGGAAGCATTGGGAGCGGCACGATGGAAGTCTGTTGCTTTGTGGTAGATTTTCAAATTGCGAAGGATGCGATTGCTAGCGACCTTCAAAATACTGAATTTCAAAATTTCACACGCATTTATCGAGAAGATGAATAAATTTGAATTAAACTGATTTCTAAAAAACAAAAAAGGCACCCATCGCTGGACGCCTTTGCAATTTGATTTGAGAATTTTTACGCGCTTTCGCCGACTTGAAAGCGCACGAAACGGCGAATCGTAATTTCATCGCCGAGCTGTTTGCCGACTTGCGCGACGTGTTCCTTGACGCTGACTTCGGAATTGCGTTTCACGAAGCCCTGGTCCACAAGGCAGTAGGTCTGGAAAAATTTGTCGAGCACGCCCGCCAGAATTTTTTCCAACGCCTGCGCCGGCTTGCCTTTCAAGCGATCGGATTGCGCGGCGATTTCGCGTTCCTTTGCGATAACTTCGGGCGAAACCTGGTCGCGCGAAACAGCATGCGGATGTCCCGCGGCAATTTGCAGCGTGATGTCTTTGACGAGTTGCTTGAATTCTTCCGTGCCGACGGTCTCGGCCTTACCCGCGCCAACTTCGACGAGCACGCCGACTTTCGCGCCGGTGTGAATGTAAGCCGCGACGAGTCCGTTGCCGGAAACTTCGATGCGCGCGTTGCGGGCAATCTTGATGTTCTCGCCAATTTTCGAAACGGCAGCAACGCGGTCGGCTTCAACGTCCGCGTTCGGGTTGTTCGCGTATTTCTTGGCGATGTCGTCGCAGAACGCGCGGAAACCGTCGTTCTTGGCGACGAAATCCGTTTCGCAATTGATTTCCACAAGCACGCCGAGCTTGCCGCCGGGCGCGATGTATTGCGCAATCGCGCCGTCTTTTGCATCGCGCGTCGCTTTTTTCTCGGCGGACGCCACGCCCTTTTTGCGAAGAATATCAATCGCTTTGTCCATGTCGCCGCCGGCTTCAGTCAGCGCTTTTTTGCAATCCATCATGCCGACGCCAGTCATTTCGCGCAGCTTGCCTACATTTGCAGCAGTAATTTCCATAAATTTTGAATGTTGAGTTTTGAATTATGAGTTTAAGGATTTTGAAATCGAATTTTTCAATTCAAAATTCAAAAGTTAAAACTCAAAATTATTTTAAGCCGGAGAACTTTCCGGAGTCGTCGGGTCGTCGCCGGCGGCAACTTCCACCGCTTGCGCGGATTCAAATTTTTGTTCGCCTTCCGCATCCGGCTTGCGCGAGCGTTTGGATTCAAATTCAGCACCGGCTTGCGTGATACATTGGCCAATCGTCGCCATGATGGTGCGCACGGAACGAATCGCGTCGTCGTTCGCGGCAATCGGATAATCCACCAAATCAGGGTCGGCGTTGGTATCCACCAGCGCGACGATGGGGATTTTCAATTTGCGCGCTTCGGCCACGGCGTTGTGCTCGCGCTTCACGTCCACCACGAACATCGCGGCGGGATGCTTGTCCATTCCGCGGATGCCGTCGAAATATTTGTGCAAGCGCGCTTCCTCACGGTGAATCATCGCCTGTTCCTGCTTGACGTAATCGTTGATCGAGCCGTCCGTGTTCATCTTCTCAATTTCTTTGAGACGTTTGAGGGACGTTTTGATTGTGTTGTAATTCGTCAATGTGCCGCCGAGCCAGCGCTCGACGACGTAAAATTGTCCGCAAGAAATCGCGGTTTCTTTGACGCATTGCTGCGCCTGTTTTTTGGTGCCGACGAAAATGACTTTTCCGCCTTTGCGAACGGTCTTGCCGAGAAAATCGCAAGCGGCTTCAAGCTGCTCGACGGTTTTCGAGAGGTTGATGATGTGAATGCCGTTGCGCGCGTCGAAGATGAATGGCTTCATCTTGGGATTCCAACGCTTCGTCTGGTGTCCGAAATGGACGCCCGAGTCCAACAATTCTTTTACGCCAATACTAATCATATTTCCTTTGGTTAAAAATTCGCCGGAGCGAACCATCCCGCGGAACACGGGATTAATGTTTAATGTTGTTGTGGTTCCCTGCCCGCTTTCAGCGAACAAGCGCATCCACTCGATGCGAAATGAACCGTTTTTCCCTCCGCCGATTCCGGCAAAAGGGACGCGTAAAGTATCAGAAAAAAGGCAAGTGGCAACTGCTAATTTTCAGCGTGGACAAGGGAAAAGGAAGGTTTAGGATTCAAGCCATGAAAGCCGAAGCGACCACATCGCGTTCCCGACAATTCTCATGGCTGGCGACTGCACTGCTCGGCTTGTTCATGATACAAATCACCGGCTGCTCAAGCGTTCCGGATGCTTCCCCTGCGATGAAACAGCAGGCGTTGAGTTTCACTCCACCACCGGGCAAGGCCGGCGTTTACGTCATCCGCCCTTATCATATGTTGGGCGCAGCTATTTTGAATAACATCAGTCTTGATTACCAGGTGTTCGGTGCGTTGGGAACGAGTTCCTATCTATACGGGACGGTGTCACCGGGATTGCATACCCTTCGCAACACCGATCTTCCCAGCGCCATCGTCGTGCCGTTCACCACTGAAGCTGGCAAAAACTACTATTTCGTGGCCAACGCATCACTTGCAGCCAATGGTATAGCGATTGAGTCAATTTCAGAAACCGACGGCCAGGCATACGTCCGTAAATTCAAACTCAGCGGTAAGAACCGGTTCGAGCTTCAGAATCAATCTGGTGAGACAAAATAATGATGCCGCCGGACAAACCCGAAGAAAACATGAAAACTGAAATGATTACCCGGCTTTCAGGCCAACTCTTCTGGCTGGCGACTATATTGTTAATTATACAAATTACCGGCTGCGCGAATGTTCCAGAAGGCTCTCCTGCGATGAAGCAGCAGGCATTGAGTTTTTCTCCACCGCCGGGCAAGGCCGGCCTTTACGTCATTCGCCCTACTGAATACTCGGGCAGCGTGCTTTTGGAAATAATCAGTCTCGATTACGAAGGATGTGGCTCGTTGGCGGGAAATACTTATCTGTTCGGGACAGTGCTCCCCGGAGAGCATACCATCCAATCCGGCAATCCCAATTCAAGTTCCGACGTCGTGCATTTCACCGCTGAAGCCGGCAAAAACTACTATTTTACGGTAGGTGTCGTGCAGGGTTGGTCCGGCGGCCTTGTGGGTGCTCCAGTTTCCGGCAAGGCAGTGGTTCAGCAGATTTCTGAAACCGATGGTCAGAAATACGTTCGTCAGTCCAAACTCACTGGTGACAATCGGTTTCAGTTTCTAAATTCGCCTGAACAGACGAAGTGAGAGACAAGTCAACACATGAAAACTGAAACGACTGCACGATGTTCCAGACAATTCTCATGGCTGGCGACGGCGCTGCTCGGTCTGTTAATCATACAAATCATCGGCTGCGCGGCTCCACCACAGATTTCTCCAGAAGGTTCTGCCTCGATGAAACAACAGGCATTGAGTTTTGCGCCACCGCCCGGCAAGGCAGGCCTCTACATCATCCGCCCATATCACTTTTTTAAGGACACTGTTTACAACGGCTCGGATTTTTTATCGAATATCAGCCTCGATTACCAACAGTTCGGTTCGGTGAATACAAATTCATATCTCTTCGCGTTGGTGCCGCCCGGAAAACATATCCTCGGCTCCAGTATTCCAGATATATTCGCTTCCGATTCCAAGGGTGGCAATTTCACCGCTGAAGCCGGCAAAAACTATTATTTTACGGTCACAGTGTCAGTGGCCAGGGGTTTGCAGTTTGTCCCGATTTCTGAAACTAATGGCCAGACATACGTTCGGCAATTCAAATTGAGCGGCGACAATCGGTTTGAACTTCAGAATCCATCCGAGCAGACGCAGTGATAATGCAAATTCTCCCGCTCTGCCTTGCCCTCGATTTATTTCTTCGGCGTCGGGAGAAATAAAAGCGCCACGCCGCCAACAAAACTCATCAGCCCAAGCGGCCCAAGCCGCACCCACGGAATTTTTCCCACCGGATGCCCCATCGCCGCAAATGCCGCCACAATCAAAAACAATCCCGCCGCCAGCAGCAGGATTCCAAATACCAGATACAATTTGTTATTGGTGACTTTCACGATTCAAATTCCGTTGTGGCAAAATACCCGCAGCAAAGCCGATGGAAAGGAAATTCCCGCGCGCCGCTTGTCAAACTTCTCCAAGTCCGTTATTTTCAGTGCAATGTCGTTAAAGAAAAATATTTTGCTGATGGCGGCGATTTTGTGCGGCGCGCAATTCGCGTCAGCCGACACCGTGCAGCTCAAGGACAAAGCAGCCATCACCGGCAAAATCCTTTCCGAGAAATCCGATTCCGTCATCGTAGAAGTCCGCTACAACG
>JAJPKI010000188.1 GCA_021323835.1 Verrucomicrobiota bacterium
CGTTCACGGTCGAGCAAATTCAATTCTGGATTTCTACCGGCGCAATAAGCTACGACGCTGTTTATTGGAGCGAAGGCATGGCTGATTGGCAAAGTGTTTCCGATTTGGTCGCGCAATAATTTATCTTCGCCTTGCACCGTAAAAAGCGAGATTTTTCGTCTTTCTTCGAGCCACAACATATCCGCTTGGCAAGTTAAATCTGCACAACTAATGGTATTTTTTAGCCAAAATTTCTTCAAATAATCATTGTGAAAAACGGGTAAATTTTTTACAATTTTTACAATCTGCCGATGCGAAAAAACGGCATTGGTTTAATTCAATTTTTATGGCGAAAAATTCTGATTCGACGGAAGAAAAAGCGGCTCCAGGCAACGAAAAAATAAAGAGCAATTACGGCTCGGCGCAACTCGGCAAACTCGAAGGTCTCGAAGCGGTGCGCAAGAAGCCCGGCATGTATATCGGCGGCACGGACGAGCGCGCGCTGCATCATTGCGTGAGCGAGGTGCTGGACAATTCCGTGGACGAACATCTCGCCGGTCATTGCGACAAAATCGAAGTGACGATTCAGGTGGACGGCTCAATTTCGATTCGCGACAACGGCCGCGGCATTCCCGTGGACATTCATCCGCAATATAAAATTCCCGGCGTCGAACTGGTTTTAACGACGTTGCATTCCGGCGGAAAATACGGTCAAGGCGGTTACAAATTTTCCGGCGGCACACACGGCGTCGGCGCGAAATGCGTGAACGCAGTTTCGGAATGGTTTGAAGTCGAAGTTTCGCGCGACGGCGAAGTGCATCACATGGAATTTGAGCGCGGCAAGACAATCAAAAAATTGCACGTCATCGGCAAAGCGAAAAACACCGGCACGCTCATCACGTTCAAGCCCGACCCGGAAATTTTTCGCGACACAGTGGAATTCAAGGCGGACATCATCGCGCAACGTTTGCGCGAACTGGCATTTTTGAATTCCGGTTTGCAAATCGTTTTCACGGACGAGCGTAACACGGAGATGAAGCCGGAAACATTTTTTTATCGCGACGGCATCGAGCAATTTGTCCGGCAGCTCAACAAAAGCAAAGAGCCGTTGCATCCCAAGCCGATTGCGTTTCAAAAAGAGACGAAAGAAAAATTGGACGACAAGCAAATCGAAGTGCATGTCGAGGTTGTGCTGCAATACAACGACAGCTACAACGACCAGGTGTTGTGCTACACGAATACGGTTTATAATCCCGACGGCGGCGCGCATTTGAGCGGATTTCGCAGTGCGGTGACTCGCGCCATCAATCAATATGCGAAGTCGAATGAATTGCTGAAAGAAAAAGACCCGCAAATCACCGGCGACGACGTGCGCGAAGGTTTGACGGCGGTGATTTCGGTGAAGCACAGCGACCCGAAATTTGAATCGCAGACGAAAGTGAAATTGCTTTCGCCGGAAGTTGAAAAAATCACCGGCTCGGTGACTTACGAAGGCTTGATGAGTTATTTCGATGCGAATCCGCCGATTGCCAAACGCATCATTGATAAAGCGCTGAACGCCGCGCGCGCCCGTGAGGCGGCGCGCAAAGCGCGTGAAGCCGTCCGCAAATCCGCGCTGACCGGCGGCGGTTTGCCGGGAAAATTGGCGGATTGTTCCGACCGCGACCCGGCGAACACGGAATTGTATATCGTCGAAGGTGATTCCGCAGGCGGCTCGGCGAAACAAGGACGCGACCGAAAATTTCAGGCGATTCTGCCGATTCGCGGCAAATTAATTAATGTCGAAAAAGCGCGGCTCGACAAAGTTCTTCAGAACAACGAAATCCGCACGATGATTACCGCCATCGGCACGGGCATTGGCGACGGTGAAGGCGAAGGCGCGTTCGACATCGCGAAATTGCGCTATCACAAAATCATCATCATGACCGACGCCGACGTGGACGGCTCGCACATCCGCACATTGCTGCTGACATTTTTTTACCGGCAAATGCCGAAGCTCGTCAAAGACGGCTACGTTTATATCGCGCAACCGCCGTTGTATTCCATCACGCGCAAAAAACACACGGATTACATCGACGACGACACGCAGCTCAATCGCATCCTGCTGCAAAACGGCACGGAAGAAGTGAAATTGAAAAATCTTTCCGACGGCCGCGAATTTGCGCCGAAGCAACTCGAAGAAATTCTCGGGTTGCTCGAATCGCTCGACAAATACGCGAAGGTGATTCGACGGCATGGCGGCGATTTCGGTGATTACGTCGAGAAACGCAGCAAGAAGGGAATTTATCCGGTCATGCTCATCAAAGTCCGCGAAGGCAACGATGAAACGGTCAATTATTTTGAAGACCTGGACGAGGTCGAAAAGTTCAAAGACAAAAATCCCGACCTTTACGGCGACGAGAAAGAAAAGGAAAAGGCCGAAAAAAACCGGACGCAAACGCGGCGCGCAGTCGAAGCTGATTTACATCTCGAAAGCAAAGCCATCGCCGATTTGCTCGGCAAGCTGGCCAAAAAAGGTTTGGACGTGGAGCATTATTCCGCGCAGGACAAGCCGTTGTTTGAATTGATTGAAGGCGAAGGCGAGAAAGCGATTGTCACGTCGTTATTTTCGATTCCGGAAATTCTTGCGGGCGTCAAAGCCGTCGGCAAAAAAGGAATCCAGATGACCCGATTCAAAGGTCTTGGCGAAATGGATGCAAAAGAACTTTTTGAGACGACGATGAATCCCACTGCGCGCAAATTGCTGCGCATTGATTTGACCGACGCGGTCGAAGCCGAAGAAATGTTTTCCAAATTGATGGGCGAGGAAGTTGAGCCGCGCCGCCAATTCATCGAAGATAACGCGCTCAACGTGCGCAACCTGGACGTTTAATTTCTGCTAATTAATTTTATGGCTGATTCCAAAGAATCGAATGACTTGCCGGTGAGCAACACACCGTTGTTCGCCTCGGGAGAAAAAATTGCGAAGATCAATGTCGCGGACGAAATCAAAAATTCGTTCCTCGATTATTCCATGTCCGTCATCATTTCGCGCGCGTTGCCCGATGCGCGCGACGGCTTGAAACCTTCGCAACGCCGCATCCTTTATGCGATGCACGAACTGTCGCTTTATCCCGGACGCAAACCTTACAAGTGCGCAAAAATCTGCGGCGATACTTCGGGCAATTACCATCCGCACGGCGAAGCGGTGATTTATCCGACGCTCGTGCACATGGCGCAACCATGGGCGATGCGCGAGAAGCTCGTGGACGGTAAAGGCAATTTCGGTTCCATCGAAGACGACCCGCCGGCAGCCATGCGTTATACCGAGGCGCGACTCACGCATCTCGGCGCGGCGCTGATGGAAGACATGGAAAAGGACACGGTTGATTTCGTCCCGAATTACGACGAGCGCATGACCGAGCCGACCGTTTTCCCGTCGGCATTTCCGAATTTGCTGGTCAATGGCGGCACGGGCATCGCCGTCGGCATGGCCACGAACATGCCGCCGCACAATCTCGGCGAAGTGATTGACGGCATTTGCGCACAGATTGACGACCCGAACATCACCATCAAGCAGTTGATGAAATTCATCAAAGGGCCGGATTTTCCGACCGGTGGAATGATTCTCGGCGTCGAAGGCATCAAAAATTATTTCGAGACCGGCAAAGGCAGTGTGAAATTGCGCGGACGCGTCGGCTCGGAGGAATTGAAGGGCAATCGCGAGCAGCTCGTCGTTACGGAAATTCCGTTCAACGTCAATCGTGCCGCGCTCGAAGAAAAAATTGCCGAGCTGGTGAACGAAAAAATCATCACGGAAATTTCCGCGATGCGCAACGAGTCGGACGAAAACACGCGGCTCGTGATGGAACTCAAGCGCGACGGCAATCCGAAAGTCGTCATCGCCAATCTTTACAAGCACACGCAGCTCGAAGTTTCCTTCAGCGTCAATTCGCTCGCGATTGACCACGGCAAACCCAAGACACTCAATCTCAAGGACATGATTCAGTGTTACATCGAGCACCGCCGCGAAGTCGTTTTGCGCCGCACGCGTTTTGAATTGCGCAAAGCCGAGGAACGCGCCGAACTGCTCGAAGGTTATTTGATTGCGCTCGCGAATCTCGATGAATTTATCGCCATCATCCGCAAATCCAAAACTCGCGACGAAGCGCGCGTGAAATTGCTCGCGTTCGAATGGACGCAGAAACAAGTTGAACGCTGGGGAATTTTGGTCCGCAACGAAGAGCGTTTGGACAAAGGTCGTTACGCGCTGACCGAACGGCAGGTGGACGCGATTCTTGAATTGCGTTTGTATCAATTGACTGCGCTGGAAATTGACAAGGTCGAAGGCGAATACAAGGAATTGCTCGAACGCATCAAAGATTTGCTCGACATTTTGGCGAAGGAATCGCGCGTGATGACTATCATCAAAAATGAACTCAAGGTCATCAAAGAAAAATATGCGACGCCACGCAAATCGCAGATTGTTCCCGATGAAGGCGAAATCGCGATTGAAGATTTAATTGTCAACGAAGGCGTCATCATCACGCTCACGCACAACGGCCTTATCAAGCGCACAAATATTTCCAGTTATCGCGCGCAGCGCCGCGGTGGCAAAGGCGTCATCGGCATGACGACGCGCGAAGCCGCGACTGATGAGGACAAAGATTTCATCGAGCATTTGTTCACGGCGAGCACGCACGATTATCTGATGTTCTTCACGAACACGGGACGCGTTTACGTCGAGCGCGTGCATGAAATTCCGGACATGGGCCGCGCCGCCAAAGGCCGGAGTATTGCGAATCTGCTGGAATTGAAAACGGGCGAAACTGTCGCCGCGCTCATCCGCGTTCTTTCAAAAACTAATGCCGACAAGGAAGACATCACCTGGGAACAACCCGGCTACATTTTATTCGCCACGAAACAAGGCACGGTCAAAAAAACCGCGCTCGCCGATTTTGCGAACGTCCGCAAAGGCGGCATCATCGCCATCGGCATCGAGCAAGGCGACACGTTGATTGATGTGAAATTGACGACCGGCAAGAGCGAAGTCGTGCTCATCACGCGCGATGGCATGAGCATTCGTTTCAACGAAGAAGATGCGCGTCCGATGGGACGTCCTGCCGGTGGCGTGCGCGGCATCAATCTTTACAAAGGCGACGCGGTGGTTGCTTTGGCAATTGTCGTTCCCGATGCAAAACTTTTGGTTGCGGGCGAGAATGGCATCGGCAAGCGCACGGACTTCGAAGAATACCGCATCCAATCTCGCGGCGGCAAAGGCATCATCACGATGAAGACGAACGAGAAAACCGGCGCGGTCATCGGCGCGCTCACCGTTCGCGACAATGACGAAATCATGCTCATCACCTTCAAAGGACAAATGGTGCGCATTTCCGTCAACGGCATTCGCGAAGCCGGAAGAAATACGCAAGGCGTCAAACTCATCAATCTCGAAGAAAAAGACAAACTTCAAGCCATCGCGCCCGTGATTGGCGAAGACAAGGAAGATTCCGCCGTCGAAGAGAAGTGATTTGGATTTAAATTATTTTCTTAAAGCCGCGGCCGGAATTTGAAAAACAGTTTCGGCATCAATTGAGGATGGGCCGAACGGATAATGGCGGGTGAATAATTTCGGTTCCCGCCTGATACTCTGAAGGCTTGCGCGACCACCATGTGCCGTTGCTGAAAAGGATTTTGTCCTGCACCACCTCGCCGTGCGCCGACCACGCCGGAAAAAATAAAAATCCTTTTTTATTGATGAGTATCCGGGTGGCGTTGTTCCATTCATTGATGGCAAAGAACTCATCGTTTGCCGATGCGATGTGACATAACTTGTCAACGCGGCCGCTCATATACCAATCGCCTGCGAGCGACCGTTGCTTGTCCGTGACCGGAATTTTTTCCGCGACTTCCACCACCGCATTTTGACGCGACGGCTCGTCCAAATCGTTCCACGTGCCCGGCAACGGTTCATCGCAACGCATGATGCAGCAATCTTCGATGTTGTTCACGTTGTTCGGCTCGCCGGAATACCAATTCGTGTAGTCCGCCGGCTCACCGTTTGCCCCGAAAAACGGTCCGCCGTGGACTTTACGGTGCAAGCCAAGCCACAAGCTGCGTTGCACGCCCGCAAAATGGCCAAACGTCGAACAAATCCATTCATTCTCCGCCGCATTTTTGACAATCGCCAGCGTGCCGCCCAAATCCTCCGCCTCGGCTTCCGCTCCCGACCAACTGTTTGGCGAAAGCAAATAATAATCGTGCCCGTTCGCCGGATTGGTGACGGGGCCGGCGATAATGTCGGCGCGTGTGGAAAGCGAAAACGCCAAAAGCGCCGCTGCCAGTAAATAAATTCTTTTCATAATTCTGATAGGTGGACGGGCTGACTAATCAATTGACCGGTTGCTGTTCATTTCGTTCAAGGCCATCGTGACAAAATTGGTCCGGCCAATTGTTCGAGCCGCGTAAATCTTTTGTAAGAAAACTGTAAGACCGGAAATCCTTCTCCGGGTCGAACGCCAAACGCCGTTCCGCAATCAACAACTCTTGATTTTTGGCAAAAATCGCGAAAAGACGGGAACTGATGCCTTTACTGACCGCTTTATGGTTCGAAACCGGGAAGATAATCAAGATATGGCGGTTCTTTTTCTCGAGGAAAAAGTTGGTCGAATTGTCGTTCCATTTTTTCTTTTTCTTCACAGCATTCCACCCATTCCGCGAGCCATTTGTGAATGCGGTAGAAATTGTTCGTGGCTTCTTTAGCCAATCCATAAGTGTATCGGGTGTAGGACATATAACTTCCGTTTTTGTAAAACGCGCATTCCTTGCCCAAAATATGGCAGGTGGTGACAATCCGCCAAACGACGGCTGAAGATTGAATGGAGAGAATGCTCGATTCAAGAATGTCCCTGAAACTATTATGACGCCGGACCTGACTGATGAAAAAAAGAGTGAACAAAAGATTGAAGCCGCCAAACTCTGTCAGATAAAGAATTTTCAAAAAGGAGCGTCCAAAATCGGGAAGAACCAGATAAACGGAATATACATAAAAAGCCCACACCAAAATAACGGAGAATCCGCCAATTGCATGAAGAATCATGTGGATGTTTCGCAAATAATTGCCGGGATGATAGTTTGATTCGCTGCCAATCAATTTTTTGGTGTCATACCATGTGTAGATTTTAGCGGATTCTTTATAGTTTTTGGGATTATGCTCTTCCACCAACCGAAAGGGCTTGAACCATTGCGTGTTAATCCAATGAAAATCGCGCCACCACGGCCACGAAAACCACTTCACTGGACGGATATTATTGTCGGTGTAGATGTAATTAAAAAGAGTGGACTGCACCACGCGCGCTGTGCACATGGCTTCTTCCCAACCGACATCCAGCATTCTGGCGGCCCATTCTCCTGAGGGTTCACTGCGGAAATAATCTTTTATCCGATACAGATGGAGCTCATAACCTAAATTGCGATTGACGGTATGATACTTGTGATTGGCCATCCGCGAGACGAAGAAGGCCATGAACGCGACCAAAGAACAACAAATCATGCCGCAGGTTGTAAAATCAAGTCCACGCGAGTCGGAACCAAACTTAAAAGCAAAAGCCCATAATGCTCCCGTGATGGCCAATGTTTGAAATGTATATCGTGTGATGCATTCCTTTTGCGTGGTGGCTTCTGCCCGAATATCGCGGATGATGTTTTCAACGTCCCGGTTCCTGAAAAATTCTTTTTGTTTGGGATTTCTTTTTGATGCCATAAGTTTTTATCGGTTGAATGGAACAGGAAAGTCTGCGCTTCGCTTTTTTCGTCGCCTTTGAGTTTTGGCGGCGAAATTTGCAAAATCATGAAACGCCCGTTCCTGAGAAGTCATGGCGTGCCAGTGTGCGCGGGAAAATAATTTCCGTCAATTCCTGCTTGCCATGCATGATGGATTTTTTATTTTTGCCGGAAATTAATTCACCTCGAAGGCTTGCAGGCGTTGGCCGAATTTCGACACCTTACCTTGTTTCTCTCCCCGTTGAAGGCGGTAACCAAAACCAAGCGGCTGGCGAAATGGATTTGCCAGCAGGCAGGCGGTTATTTTGTGGAGAATCCGTTGAGCAAGGTTTCGGCTCGCGCGGAGTTTCTGTCGGCAACGGCGACGATGCAAATGCCGGGGGCGTTGGTGTCAAGGCGTAGCAATTGATTTACAATTCTGATTACGGCGCGAGTCGTTCCAATTTCCATGAATCATTTTTTTGCCGCGTGTATTGAAAGCGGTCATGCAAGCGACTCGCCCTGCCCTGCCAGAATTCAATCCGCTGCGGCTTCAACACAAATCCACCCCAATTCGGCGGCAACGGAACTGCGTTCGGAAATTTCTTTTCCATTTCATTCCATTTGGCTTCAAGCGCGGCGCGGTCGGCAACAACATCGCTTTGGTTCGAAGCCCACGCGGACAATTGGCTGCCGCGCGGGCGCGATTTGAAATAATCCTCCGATTCGTCGCGCGAAATTTTTTCCACAATTCCCGCGCCGCAAATTTGCCGTTCCAATTCCGGCCAATAAAATGTCAGCGATGCGTTTGGATTTTCCAAAAGCTCGCGGCCTTTGCGGCTGTCATAATTCGTGAAAAAAACAAAGCCGCGCGCGTCCAAACCTTTCAGCAAAACGATTCGTGAAGACGGCTTGCCGGATTTGTCCGCCGTCGCAAGTGTCGCCGCATTTACGTCCAATTCTTTTTCAGTGAGAACTTTTGCGGCCTGCTCCAACCATTTTTGGAATTGCGCGACGGGATTGGCGTCCAAATCCGCGCGCCGCAAACCGGCGAGCGAGTATTCACGTCTGATGTCGGCGACGTTCATTTACATTGCACGAAATGCTGTTAATCCAAGCAGCAAAATAAAAACTGCAAATGCGAGACGAATGGAACTGCCGATTTTAATGCGCGATTCGGTGGCGGTTGCCCAATTTAAGAAATCGCGGAGTTTCCACGGCACAACTGTGAATGTAATTCCCGCAATGACTAAAATGTAAGCCCAGATTTGAATCACTAAAACCCATGGCGAATCACCCAAATGCGGACGTCCCGTATCCACCATCAATTTTGCCAGCAGGAGAAAAACGACGGCAAGTCCGCGCACTGCGAGAAAATCTTGCACAAAGACGCATGACAAAATTCCGACGGCGGCAAAAATCCCGAGCATGTAAGGTTTGAACGCCGAGAAATCCGCGATGGGCTCGACATTGACGTTCCAAACGAACCACGCCGTGCCGAGTAACATGAGAAAAATTCCAACGGGCAGATTGCGCGGAAATTTGCGGACGGACGCGGCAAATCCTTGCGGATTGACTAATCCGTAAATTTGCGGCGCGCCAAGGCCAAGCCCGAGCAAAATAGACAACAGTGATAATCTCATTTTGAAAAGCTAACCATGAATTGACACCGATGAACACGAAAAATTCAATCGAGATTCACAATTGCCGGGTCGCCGTAAAGCGTGAACGAGCCGGTGCGGGTGATTTTTACGTCCATGATTTGCCCGCGGTGACGGCTGTCGCCGTCGAACAGAACAATTTTATTGCAACGCGTGC
>JAJPKI010000076.1 GCA_021323835.1 Verrucomicrobiota bacterium
TGGATTCGGCCGGCGTGGATTATGTCGTGTTGAGCAACAACAAAGGTGATTTGCTGCCGAACAATTGGCCGAAGGCGTATTACCCGATTCAATCGGCGGACAGCAACGGCGTCGTCAAGCCGACCGACCATAGTATGCTGCAAAGCCACGTCATCGAAGATTGGGGAATGTCGTTTTGGGGATTCGAAAAAGGAAAATCCGCGATGATGGTCATCGTCGAGACGCCCGACGACGCGGCGTATCAATTTTCGCATCCGGTGGGCGGCCCGACGGTCATCGGTCCGCGCTGGCGCGATTCGCTCGGCAAATTCCGTTACATGCGGACGGCGCGAATGGTTTTCTTTCCCGAAGGCAATTACGTCACGATGGCCAAGCGCTATCGCGAATACGCGATGAACAGCGGCCTGTTCGTTTCGTTGAAGGAAAAAATTGCGAAGAAGCCGGTGCTGGCGGACGTCATTGGCGAACCGGAAACGCGCGTCGGCATTTTGCACAATCAATCCACGAACAGCGACAATTACAATCTGACGAATCACTACGAGCTGCATACGTTCGCCGAGCGCGCCGAACAATTGCGCGCGATGAAATCCAATGGCGTTAACCACGCCATTATTTATTGCTCGGGTTGGGCGCATCTCGGTTACGACCGCCAGCATCCCGACGCATTGCCGCCGCCGGAAGCCGCGGGTGGTTGGGACGGCATGAAGCAGCTTTTCGACACGGCGCACGAGCTCGGCTACCAATTTATTTTCCACGACCAATATCGCGATTACTATGTGGACGCTCCATCGCACAATTTTGATTTCGCGGTCCACGAGGAAGACGCATCGCTGCCCGCGCGGCAATTTCCCGGCTCGCGCTTCGGCGATTACAAGCAAGGTTCAATTCCGTTCATGTTACATTGGGACGGCGGCCCGCAAAATTATTTGAACTCACGCTATCAACTCGGCCATCTCGAAAAAAACTATCAATTATTTTTTGCGCACGGCATTCATCCGGACGGCATTTACATTGACGTCATCGGTTACGTTCCGCCTGACGAAGATTTCAATCCCGAACACCCGACGACGCGCAGCGACGCCATGCTCGGCCAGGCGAACCTGATGAACTGGGCGAGTCACAATCTCGGCGTGACTTCGACCGAGGCCGGCTCGGATTGGGTGATTCCGTTCTCCGACATCGTGAATCAATCCGGCGGCGTCGGAAAACACATCGCGATTCCGCTGTATCAATTGGTTTATCACGACGCGGTGCTTGTGACATTTGGCGCGGGTCGCACTGGCGGCGGGAAGAATCTTTATCTCGGACTTCTGTATGGCGGCGTGCCGGAATTGCCGGTGGACGTTCAAAACGTGGATGCAAACGCATTGGAGTTAATCAAAGAAATGGCTGCGTTAAGCAAGCGCACCGCAACATCGGAAATGGTCAACCACGAATTTTTGAGCGACGACCGCAAAAAGGAACGCACAACATTCGCTGACGGCACGACGGTCACGGTGGATTGGAATTCCAATTCCGTGGACATCGAACCAAAGCTGACCGACGCCGAATTGAGCGCGACAGGCATGAAATAATTTGCGATGTTCTGCGGCGTGAGCCGGAAGAAAAAATGGATTTTGCGGATTGTGCTCGCGCTGATGATTTTTATCGGCGCGCTGGCAATTGCTGCAATTGCTTTTCCGCAAAAATTTCTCTGCATTGACAGCGGGCCATCAAAAGCTGACGTAATTATTATTTTAGGTGGTGGAACCGG
This sequence comes from Verrucomicrobiota bacterium, assembly GCA_021323835.1. Classification (GTDB taxonomy): domain Bacteria; phylum Verrucomicrobiota; class Verrucomicrobiia; order Limisphaerales; family UBA11358; genus UBA11358. The sequence goes on from JAJPKI010000076.1 coordinate 1,754, forward strand.
TTCACACGAACGCCCAGAACAGGCCGCCGAACTCTTCAAACAGCAAGCCGCGTCGAAAATTATTGTCAGCGGAGCAGGGGACGATGAAAGCAATCGGAAAATTCTGATTGAGCAAGGCGTTCCAACAAATGTCATTCAACTTGAATCAAAATCCGAAACAACCGCGCAAAACGCGCAATTCACGATTAAAATTCTTCGCGCGGAAAAAATTCGCAGCGCCATCATTGTCACATCGTGGTATCATTCGCGTCGCGCGATCGAAACATTTGAGCATTATGCGCCGGAAATAAAATTTTATTCGCGCCCATCGTATTTTGCCTTCAAGCGCAGTGATTGGACGCGCGCGATGACAAAACGGATTTATTTGGAATTTGCGAAATTGCCGGGTTATTGGATTCGTTACGGCGTTTGCCCGTTCTAAAACAAAACTTGCAGGCGGCGATTTTCATGTCATAATGTCCATCCCTAATCGCGGGGTGGAGCAGCCCGGTAGCTCGTCAGGCTCATAACCTGAAGGCCGCAGGTTCAAATCCTGCCCCCGCAACCAATTTCAAAGCCCGTGCAATTTTGCGCGGGCTTTTTTGTTTCGCAAATTCGTGGCAATCTTTATTCTTCGCACGTGCGCATCGTTCCCGTTCAACTTGGAAATCGCAGCTACGAAATTAAAATCGCGGGCGGCCTTTTGCAAAAGCTCGGCGTCGAATGCGCGCGCCTGAAATTCGGAAATCGCTGCGCCATCATCACGGACACAAACGTTGGTAAGAAATTTGCCAAGCCGGTTTACGAATCTTTGGTCGGGGCCGGATTTGAACCGACGCTCATTACTATTTCTGCCGGTGAAAAAGCAAAAAGTTTGAAATGCCTTCAGCATTGCTAACCAGCTTGCGGCGCAGCGGCTCGAACGAAAATCTTTCATCGTCGCGCTCGGTGGCGGAGTTGTTGGCGATTTGGCTGGATTTGTCGCTGCGACTTATTTGCGCGGAATTCCATTTGTGCAAATTCCTACGACGCTGCTTGCGCAAGTGGACAGCTCCGTTGGCGGCAAAACCGGCGTCAATTTACGCGCCGGAAAAAATCTCGTCGGCGCATTTTACCAACCCAAATTGGTTCTGTGCGACTTGGAGACGCTAAAAACATTGCCGGAACGCGAATTTCGCGCCGGCCTCGCTGAAGTCATCAAGTATGGAATTATCTACGATGCTAAATTGTTTACGCAAATCGAACGCGATTTGCCGAAAATTTTGAAGCGTAATGAAAAGGTCCTCGCGCCAATCATTGCGCGTTGCTGTGAAATCAAGGCCGACGTTGTGAGTCAGGACGAGACCGAAAGCGGCTTGCGCGCCATTTTAAATTTTGGCCACACGATTGGCCATGCGATTGAAAACAGCGTTGGCTACGGAAAATTTTTGCACGGTGAGGCGATTTCCATTGGACAAGTTGCTGCAGCGAAATTATCGAACAGGATTCTGAAATTGCCACAACACGATGTTGAACGGATTGAAAATTTATTTCGGCGGGCCGGTTTGCCGCCGCAAATCAAATTGAATTCCGCGCAACGGCAAAAATTGTTTTCCGCTATGCGTCTCGACAAGAAAGTCAGCGGCGGCGAAATCAAATTCGTTCTGGCAAAGAAAATCGGGCGCGTCGTTTGGGGACAAAAAGTTTCTCCAGCTTTGATTGATGAAATCCTTTCTGCCTGAATTTCATTTATCTGTGTGCATCCGTGTTCATCTGTGGTTAAATAAACTGAAATGATTTTGGTTTTGGACAACTACGATTCGTTCACCTACAACCTCGTGCAATATCTTGGCGAGTTGGGCGCGGAAATGACGGTGAAACGGAACGATGAAATTTCAATTGATGAAATCCGCAAATTGAAACCGGAACGAATTCTCGTTTCGCCCGGACCGTGCTCGCCGCGTGAGGCTGGTTTATCCAACGACGTCATCAAAACGTTTGCAAACGAAGGCGTTCCGATTTTTGGTGTTTGCCTTGGGCATCAATGCATCGGCCACACATTTGGTGCGGACGTGGTTGTAAATTACCGCATGATGCACGGCAAAACGTCGTTGATTAAACACAACGGAAAAGATTTATTCGCCGGAATGCCGAATCCGTTTCCGGCGACGCGGTATCATTCGCTCGTCATCAAGCGCGACACGATGCCGGACGTTTTGGAAATCACCGCCGAGACTGATGAAGGCGAAATCATGGGTGTGAAGCACACGTCATTGCCGATTTGGGGCGTGCAATTTCATCCGGAAAGCATCCTCACGGAAAATGGCCGGACGATTCTGAAAAATTTTCTCAAATTGAAATAGCCGGCGGCGCTGCTATAATTCTTCGCTCATGCAACTGGTTTTGCTCAAATCGAAAATCCATCGCGCGACCGTCACCGGCGGCAACGTCAATTACGAAGGCAGCCTGACGATTTCCGGCGACCTCATGGACGCGATTGGCTTGCGCGAATACGAAAAAATTCTTTGCGGCAACATGGCCAACGGCAATCGCTGGGAAACTTACGTCATTCGCGGCAAAGCCGGCGCGGGCGAAATCATCATGAACGGCGCGGTGGCGCATCTCGGTAAGAAAGGTGATTTGCTGACGATTATGAATTTTGGAATCTTCACCGAAGCCGAAGCAAAGAAATGGAAGCCGCATGTGATTGTTCTGGGCAAAGGAAATAAAATTTTACCGAAGCCGGAAAAGGTTGCCGAGAAATTGCCGGAGTGAATCCTGGTAGGGCGAGCGTCCTCGCGAGCCGCTTAAATCAGAGCTCACGACGGCTCGCGGGGACGCTCGCCCCACCAAATAAAAAATGCGCCGAAGTTAATCGGCGCATTTGCGTTTTAATTACAGCGGCAGCTCGCCGTTAAAAATTCTTCGCGACTTCGTTCCAGTTGACGACGTTCCAAAACGCCTTGAGATAATCTGCGCGACGGTTTTGGTATTTGAGATAATACGCGTGTTCCCAAACATCACAGCCGAGCAGAGGCTTGCCTTCGCAACCGGCAATCGCTTTGCCCATGCACGGATTGTCCTGATTGGCCGTCGAAACGATTTCCAATTTTCCGTTGTTTGAAACGAGCCAAACCCAGCCGCTGCCGAAACGGCCAACGCCGCCGGCTTCAAACTTCGCTTGAAAATCCGCAAACGAACCGAAAGCAGAATTAATTGCTTCTGCCAATTTGCCCGTCGGCGCGCCGCCGGCTTTGGGGCCGATGGTTTTCCAAAAAAATGAGTGGTTCCAATGTCCGCCGCCGTTGTTGCGAACCGGCCCGCGAATGTTTTCCGGCACAGACGCCAAATCTTTGATCAAATCGCAAATGGATTTTGCTTCCAACGCGGCATTGCCCGCGAGCGCTTTGTTGAGATTGTCCACGTAAGCTTTGTGATGTTTGCCGTGATGGATTTCCATCGTGGCCTTGTCAATGTGAGGTTCAAGCGCGTCGGACGGGTAGGGGAGCGGTGGTAATTCATGTGCCATAGTTTTCCTTTGTTAAATTTTCAGAAAGTCAAATTGCGCCAGTTGCAAATGAAAATCAAGAGCAAGATTTTTCAAATTTGCCGTTACGCAGGAAATAAATCGTCTGACGAATCGTTTCTTTGTTTCGCATGATGAACGGATGAGTTGCATGAACGACAATGAAATCGTCCATGCCCTGCAACTTTGCACGCTCAATGGAAACTTTTCCATCGTCACGGCCGGGAATTAAAAACCAACTGTTAATCCAATTGATGGAACGGTCACCGGCAATGATTCCAAGTGGAAAATTTGCCGGGCCAAGTTTGTTCGGAACAGAATTCGTGTCCGTGCCTAATTCATTTCCGGCGACGCCGTTAATGAATTTGAAAAGCGACCAGCCGCCGATTTTGTCCACGATTTCACTTCCCTGATTCGGCGGCGCGAGCATGACAACGCGGCCGAGATTCGAGATTTGATGACGTAATAAATAGCTGCGAACCAAAATTCCACCAAGCGAATGTGTGACAAAATGAATTTTCGTTGCGCCATCGTTTTGGCAATCGACGACGGCTTTTCCAATCGCATCGTCCGCGAGTTTTTCAATTGGCGCGGAGCGCGACGGATAATTCACGTTGCGCACTTTGAATCCGGCATTTGTCAGCGCGCTTTCCATTTTCGTCATCGAGCGGCTCGTGCGGCAAAGGCCATGCAACAAAATGACTTCTTCACTTTGCGCAAATGCGGATGAAGAAATTGTCGCGGCCATGAAAATTAAAATCGTTCGGAACATTTGCGGACGAAATCATTTTGGGCAAAGCGATTGACAAGCGCGAGGCGAATTTCCAGAATTGCAGCGAACAAAGGAAATTAACTTAATTAAATTTATGCCAATCAAAGTCGGTTCCAAAGCTCCTGATTTCACGCTCAAATCCAAAACGCCCGCGGATGCGGATATCAAGTTGAGCAACAACTTCGGCAAGAAAAATACTGTGCTGCTGTTTTTTCCGGCGGCGTTCACCGGCGTTTGCACGCAGGAAATGTGCAGCATCAGCGGCGGCATGAATGATTACGCAAGCCTCAATGCCGATGTCGTTGGCATCAGCGTGGACACGCCGTTCGCGCAAGCCGCGTGGGCCAAGCAGGAAAAAATCACCATTCCGCTCGCCAGCGATTTGAATAAAGTCGTCATCAAGCAATACGACGTGGTGTTTCCGATGCTTGCGGGCGTGGGCGATACCGCAGCGCGCGCAGCGTTCGTGATTGATAAAAATGGCGTTGTTCAATACGCCGAGCAAACGCCGACGCCGAAAGATTTGCCAAACTTCGATGCGGTTAAAGCGACGCTGGCGAAGTTGAAGTAAATTTTTGCCTGAAAGTTTCAAGGCGCGTGAACAACGCGCCTTTTTTATTTACCTAATACGCATACCATCGATAAGAAGGATGCTCGACGGCCCAGTGCCACAATAGGCAACCATAAAATGCCGCAAGAAAAATTGGAAACACCGCCCATGCTGTCCAAAAAATATCCAACCGAAGAACTGTTTCATCCCAGGAACAAAGGAACATAGTCATTGAGGCCAGACTACAAACTATGGAAATTAAGAAAATAATCGCTACAAGTCGGAGATTTAGCAAATCCAGTCGCAAAGAATCGTTTATCCATATATGATAAATGGTAATGCCCGTAATAAGAGTCCAAAGAGGTAGCGAAAATAGCACTGCCATAAACTTTAAATGACGGGCATTTTTTGAATCAAAGGCGCGCGGCGAAATGAGGCGAGTGATTGCTGCCCACAATCCAAATGTAATTACCCACATAGCGGAAATTTGAATTAAAATTTTTTCGACATTGTTAAAATTCAAATCGCGAAAATCAAAAGTGAGAAGGAAAATACTTGGGGCAATCAAAACTTCTTCTTTGTAGTTAATATAAACGGGATAAAGAAGCGCCAGAGCCAGCGAGCGAATTAGCCATCGTGTCAAAACTGATAATCGTCGCGTCCAACGCCATGCCGTGAAGCAATAGACAACGGTAAGTGCAATTGAAAGCAACGCAATCATAAGAATATTGCTTCTGACTGTATTTGACATTGCTCTCGCCCCGAATAATTGTCCAGCTAATTACATTTGCGGCTGCTGCCCAAAACTTTCCCACGCAGTGATTGGTTGCAGCGCTCCACATTCGGGGCATGACGTCGCGGCATATTGAGTCGAGCAATGCGGACAAATCGCGTGCGATTCAAATGTATCAAACGGCTGGCCGCATTTGCTGCAGCGCCAGAAATTTCCCATCGGCGGCGGCGTCTTGCATTCGGGACAACGAAAACCATCGCGTCGCGGCGCTTTGGAAACTTTTATTAAAGCTTGCGCCTGTTTGAAGCCGTTCCAGCAATTGAGCGCGATAAATACGCACAAAGCGCCGAGCCAAAGGGATTGCATCCAAATGGCGAGCAAAACAAATCCCGCCACACCAAGAAATCCAATGATGCTTGCGACCAGCAAACTGTTCGCGCGACCGAAGACGAACCACAATAGCGAGCGCAGGATTTGTCCGCCGTCTAAAGGAAAGACCGGCATCATATTGAAAATGAGCAAGCCCAGATTGATATACCAAATGTTGTGAACCAAATCATAGGCATCGGCATTGGTGTCATACCAGCCCAGGCGCGAACTCATCATGACCATCGCGGCGGTAACGGGAATGAGTATGACATTGACAAGCGGTCCCGCGGCGATGCTCCAGAGCGTTGCGCCCGGACGTTGCGGCGGCGTGACATAAGCGACACCGCCAAGCGGCCAAAGAACGATGTCATGAGTTTGTCCGCCGACGGAGCGACAGGCGAGTTGATGACCGAATTCATGCATCAGCACGATGGCAAAGAGCGAAAGATATTCCGCGGCGTTCCAAACCGGCGATGTATAAACGTGTGTTCGATAATTGATGGCCCAAAGGGCGACGAGAAACCAAGCCCAGTGCAAGTAGACGGTAATTCCGAACAGTCTGAATAATTTAACGGAGCCTTTACGCGTTGGCATTGATGGAAACTGCCAGACTTGATTTACGCGAACAAGTTTTTACCGCGCATTAACGCCTATTGAGATTGCGGCTTGGGCTGTTCGTTGATGGCGTTGATTTCATTTTCACGTTTCAACGCATTGTCCCGAAGATGGTCGGACGCGGCGGCTGGTTTTTTGAACAATTGATTCAACCCCGCATAAGCGATTTGCTGCACCTGCACTTCGTGATTATCCATCACCACAATGCCGGTGGCGATGAGGAGAAGAATGAACGCCAATCGCACGTGCAAAAAGATTTCGTGAAAAACATTTGCACGAGCTTTCCGGCGAAACTCGGTTTCGGCCCATTTGGCAATTTTGATTCCGTTGATTTCCACGCGTGAACTGTCGCAATTTCCATGCCGTGTTTATTATGAGGACATACGAGAAAACGGGGTCTTTATTGTCTAAAATTGAGACGGCCGTGTCATAACAGCGTCCATGTGGATGCCATCGGATGAACATCCGATGGCAAGTCTCGAAACTTGTGTAAAGGTTGGTCAACTCCTTCTAAAGAAATGCAAATCGTTTTGCATTTGCCTGATGAAGTTGTTTAACAAACCGAAATGCAAGGAAACAAAAATCATCATGCAGAAATGTTTTCGCATGATTCAACTCCCAAAAATATGAAATCATTAAAACTACCGATTGCCGTCACGGCGTTTTGCCTCGCAATGATTTGCGTCACGGCGCAAGCCAGTCTCATTTGGTATGGCGACCCCGCCACGGGCTTGAGCGTCTTCAAGCAAATCAACATTCAGGACGCCAATGATGTCAATCAAGGCAACCCAAGCCCGAACGGTTCTTCCGCCAGTGTGGTCAGTGACTCGACTTACGGACAGGTCTTTCAATTCTACAAAGCCGTTAACGACCGGCGCTGCGAAGCGCATGGCGCGAACGGATTTGATGCCGCCACCGGTAACACTTACTACATCGGCTGGCGGTTTAGACTTAACAGCACGGTGGACAACAACGCCATCTTCCAATGGAAATCCTACGGCTCGCCCATGTATCAGGATTATCCGTTCGTTTTGAAAATGGTCGGCGGCAATTTGGAGCTTCACTATTTCGGCTCGAACATCACCGACCATGTGGTTTGGTCCGGACCCATTTCTGCCAACACTTGGTATTCCGCCATCATTGAAGTCAATGTTTCCAGCTCGTGGACGGGCGGAAAAATTTATTTCTGGTTGAACGGCTCGCAAAAAGTGAACGGTTATTCCGGACGCACCTTTGACGGCAGTTCCGTTGACCCCAAATGGGGCATTTACGGCGCGAACACCACGCAAGTCACCGACAAAGTTGAAGCATTGAAAATTGGCACCACTTACGCCGATGTGGACCCGGACGGCGGCAACGGCATTGACACCAGCGCCGTTTATCAAATCCAAAACATCGCCAGCAGCAAAGTGTTGAACAATCAAGGCTCCACCACCAACGGCTCGCCTGTCAGCCAATGGACATCGGGAACCAGCACCAATTTGCAATGGACATTTATTCCCACCAGCGGCGGCTATTACCA
>JAJPKI010000276.1 GCA_021323835.1 Verrucomicrobiota bacterium
CGCGTCGTCGGATATTGAAACGAGCCGGTGTCGGTCGAAACCGCGGCGAAAAGCAAATCGGCAATCGGTTTGGTAATCGGCCAGCGCGCGACTTTGAGAATCCGGTAAATCAATTCGCCGCACGACGGCTCACGCGCGGAAACCCAATTGACGTCGCCATAGCGCGGATTGCTCTCGTGATGGTCAATGTTGATGAGAATTTTTCGATTCGTCGTGTATTTGCCTGCTCTGCCGAGTCGTGCAAAACTCGCGCAATCGGTCGCAATGACGCAGTCGAATTTTTTTCCGGGTTTCGGTTTCTGAAAAAATCCTTCGCGGTCTAGAAATTTATATTTTTGCGGAATCGAGTCTTCGTTCCAGCAAGAAACTTTTTTTCCTTCATTCCGCAATGCAATCGCCAGCGCGAGTTGCGAACCAACGCAATCGCCATCGGGGCGAACATGGCCGACGATGCAAAAGGTTTTATTTTCGCGAATGATTTCAAGAATCCGGTCAATGATTTTTGGATAAGATTTCACGATTTATCTTTCTCATCGGCGGGCAAAGATTTTTCAAGTTCTTCAATGATTTGCAGCACCTTGTTGCCGCGCACGATGGAGTCGTCAAAAACAAATTTCAACGTCGGTGTAAATTTCAAAACCACCGACTTGCCGACGAGTCCTTGGATTCGGACGCGATGTTCGTTGAGCAATTCAATGCCGCGTTTTTGCTGTGTCGCGTTTCCAAAAATGCTGATGAAAACGATGGCGGATTTTAAATCGCCGGCGACGTCCACGTCGTTGACCGAAATCAATCCGGCTTCGTTGACGTGAAATTCGCGGCGGATGGCTTCGCCGATTTCGCGCTTCAGCAATTCGCGCACGCGTTCGTGTCGGAGATTCGGCATATTACCTCACAACTTCGCCGCAACTTTTTCTACAGAGTAACATTCGATGGCATCGCCGACTTCAAATTCGCTGTAGCCTTCGATGCGGATGCCGCATTCCATTCCGGCGCGGACTTCATTGACTTCATCCTGAAAGCGGCGCAGCGATTGCGTGACGCCTTCGTAAATCACATCTTTGCGGCGGCGCACGCGGACTTTTCCGCGAACAATTCTTCCGCTCGAAACCATGCAGCCGGCGACTGGCACGCCTTTGGACAATTCAAAAACTTTTCGCACTTCCGCCGAGCCGACAATCGTTTCCTTGAGAATCGGTTCGAGCAAGCCGGTCAATGAATCTTTCACCTCATCAATCAATTCGTAAATGATCGCATATAATTTAATTTGCACGCCTTCGCGTTTCGCCTTTTCGGCAGCAGTGCTGTCCACGCGCGTATGGAATCCGAGAATGACGCCGCTCGATGCGGATGCGAGCGCGACGTCGTTTTCGGTAATCGCGCCGACGTCGCTGTGGATAATTTCGAGCGTAACTTTTTCCGATTCGATTTTTTTGAGCGCTTCCACAATCGCCTCGACCGAGCCTTGTGTGTCCGCCTTGACGACGACTTTGAGAGCCTTGCTTTGTTCGGCGGCAAGCGTGGCGAAAAGATTTTCAAGCGTGACTTTTTTGGCTTCCTGACCTTCAGCACGCGCCTGAAGAAATCGTTGTTCGGCCAATTCCCGCGCAGCTTTTTCGTCTTCAACGACGGAAAATTCCAGACCTGCGTCCGGCACGCCGTTCAAGCCGAGAACTTTCACGGCGACCGAAGGCGCGGCTTCCTTTAACCGCTGGCCTTCTTCGTTAATCAGCGCGCGAACGCGACCGTAAAATTCGCCGCATAAAATAATATCGCCAACGCGCAGCGTGCCTTTGCGCACAAGAACCGTCGCCGTCGGGCCACCGGGCTCGACGCCGGATTCAATGACATTTCCCTTTGCGCGGCGGTCGGGATTTGCTTTCAATTCGAGCAAATCGGCTTGCAGCAAAATCATCTCGAGCAATTTATCAATGCCCTGCTTCGTCAGCGCGGAACAATCCACGAAAATCGTGTCGCCACCCCAATCATCCGGCACGAGACCTTTGTCCTGCAATTGCTGGCGGACTTTCATCGAGTTTGCGTTTGGATGATCAATTTTATTTACGGCAACAAGAATTGGAACTTTCGCCGCCTTCGCGTGATTAAGTGCTTCAATTGTTTGCGGCATGACGCCGTCATTTGCCGCGACGACAAGCACGACGATGTCTGTGACATTTGCGCCGCGCGCGCGCATCGAGCTGAATGCCGCGTGGCCGGGCGTGTCAAGAAAGGTGATTTGCGCGAGTTCTTTTTTACGTTCGGGATGCGGCACGGAAATCGTGTAAGCGCCGATATGTTGCGTGATGCCGCCGGCTTCACCCGCTGCGACGTTTGCTTTGCGAATCACGTCGAGCAAACTCGTTTTGCCGTGGTCAACGTGTCCCATGATTGTCACGACTGGCGGACGCGACTTGAGCGTTTCCGGCTTGTCTTCGACATCAAGCTCAATTTTTTTCTCAACGGCGTGAACGACGCCCGCACCGCGCTCGCGTTTTTCAACTTCAAAACGGAAACCGTATTTGGCGCAAACCTGTTGCGCAATTTTTTCGTCAATCGCCTGGTTGACCGTGGCGAAAACGCCGAGCTTCATTAAATCGCCGATGAGGATGAACGGCTTTTGTTTCAGAGCGGTCGCCAAATCGCGGACGATAATTGGCGGCTTGATGACGATAACTTCGCCGGTTTCCGGCGCGACAAATTTCGGCTGCGCAGGCGCGGCGGGTTTTTGTTGTTCGCGCGCGGGCGGACGTCCATCGCGTCCACGTTGAAATTGTTGGCGCGAATCGCCCCGCTGGTCGCGCTGCGGCGCGCCTGGACGCGATGGCGGCAACTTAACGGTTCCAATTTTTTCTCCGGCGCGCGGCGGCTGCGGACGCGTGGGCAACTGGATGAAGCCTACTTTTTCTCCAACGCGCGGCGCGGGCGGCGCGACAGGTTTTGGCGGCAGTTACCGTGCAATTGGCGTTGGCGTTTCGACAACTGGCGCGGGTGTAACCACTTCGATTTGCACCGGCTCCGGTTTTATTTCAACCGGCGGCGGTGGTGGCGCGGAAATAATTTGGATTTTGTCTTCGACCGGCGGCGGTTTCGGAGCTTCGACAACTTTTGGGGCGGCGAGTTTGGCGGCGATATCCGGATGATCTTTCAATAGCTCGCCTTCGAGCCATTCGGCGGAAATTTTATCAAGAGAGCTGGACGGAACTTTAGCGGCGGAAATTTTCAGCGACTTGGCCTTGGCGAGAATTTCTTTGCTCTCCAGGCCATACTTCTTTGCAATGTCGTAAATACGAACGGGCATAATTTTTTTTCTTCGCCGCCGCAAACCAAATTGTGCAATAGGCCTTCATGGCTAAATCGCAGAAACAATTTTTGTTTCGGCCTGCTTCATAAATCAACCTGCGGCTGCCGCAGAATCATCTCCGCCTAAATTAATTTTCCGGCGTTCAGCTTCTGCGCGTGCAGCAGCTAAAATATCCACAGCCTTGCCGTTTATTTGCTCAATGCTGTTCAAATCTGCTTCTTCGGCGGACAACAAATCTTCGAGACGCGTCAAACCGGCGTGAACC
>JAJPKI010000058.1 GCA_021323835.1 Verrucomicrobiota bacterium
ATCGTCACCGAGCACATAAAAAGCAACATGGTGCGCGCCGAGGTAATTGCCGCTGTCATCGGTCCATGTCGTCTGGCCTTGATGGTCGGGGTCGGGGTCCGGGTCGCTGCCATCATCATCAATTGCCATACTCGAAGTGTAGGCGAAAACGCCGGAGCCAACCTGATAGACGTTGACGTTCATTGCGCGCGTCATCGTGTTGATATGCGGTTTGGTGTTCACCTGATTGGCCGAAGTCATTTTGCTCTGAACGCCGGAGAGAACTTGCGCTGCAGTGTAATTAGTGTTTTCAGTGGTGCTGATGAATGAGAACTGTTGGTTGGCAGCGCCCGTGTAAGTATTTTGGTCAAATGCCGTGCCGTTAGCGGTGCCGGCGCCGACTACTTCCAACGCCAGTCCGCTGTGGCGATTCACGAGTTTGTAAAAACCGCTGCCGACGCTGACTGGCTGCCATTGGTCATTTTGCGCCGAGCCGAAGCTCCATTGGATGCATTTGGCACCGGGCGAAGTGGACGCGCTTTGCACGACGAGGTCCAAACCGCTATTAAAATTGACGATTTGGTAATAGCCGCTGTCGGTAGGTGTTAATTGCCAGACATCGTTTCCCGCCGAGCCGAAAGTGTAAAGAATGATTGGCGCGCCGTTGGTCGTGGCCGCAAATTGCACTACCGCGTCCTTGCCACTATTGCGGTCGGCAATTTGATACCAGCCGGAAAAATTGCCGCCACCGCCGCTTACGGGCAAGACGTTGAATTCTTCGTTCGGACTGTTGGCCCACCTGTATTGGGTGTATTGGTTGCCCTGCGCCGTGCTGCCGCCGGTATTATTTATCACCAATCCGCTGTTCAGATTGAAAAAGGCAAAATAACCATTCGTGCGAACAGGCTTCCACTGGTCGTCACCCGATGAGCCGAACGTCCATTGGATAAGCTTCGCGTTGTTGGTCGTCGCCGCTTGCGAAACGACACAATCAAGCCCGCTCTGGATGCTTTGGAGCTGGTAATAGCCATTGGCAGTGGGAATAAATTGCCATTGCAAGTTTTGGCTGTTGGCCTGATTCCATTGCGTGACGGGCGAACCGTTAGCCGTGGAACCTCCATTGTTGAGCACTTGGCCGCTCGTCACATTTTGGATGTAATACGGCGTGTTGGGCTGGATGCTGGTGACTTGCGCCAACGCAGAAAATGCGCTGAGGCAACCAATAACTGCCAGAATAGTTTGTCCGGGAACTTTCATTTAATACTCCTATTTTGTTAATGTTTACCGAAACGGGCGAACGGCTATACTAATCCATTTAATCCGGCCGTCTGTCCTCCTTTTGTATGAGTTTGCAAAAATGCTAAATCGGTGTAGCCTGAAATTTTGTCGTCAATCGAAGCCAATGCCGCTACGCCGGTGAAAATTTTTTCCATTCTTTTGCTTTTGCTGTTTGGCGCGCTATTTGCAGCACGCGCCGACGATTCATTTCCAGCCATTCGCTTGATGCCGGCAGACGTTGTCCAGAACAGCATCAAACAAGCCCGTTGGACAACTAATACATTTGTCGTGAAATGGAAATACACCGAGTCGGGCGCAAAACGAATGCTCGATTTCTGGATGCAACATTCCGGCCAAAAAATTTGCATCGCCGTCGGTAAATTCACAACGCCGCCATTTGTCGCGCCCGAACCGCTCAATCCGCTCACGCAAAGCGATTGGAAAAAGCGCTGGCTGGAAATCCGAACCGATAAATTCATCAATCTTTCCCAAAGCGACGCGCAAACAATCGTCGCCGCCATGAACGGCAATTGAAAATTTTCGAGCGAAGATGTAGACGAAGATTGCGCTTCACTCGCTGGTTTCATAATTTTTTCGCCGGTTGAAAAAGAACGGACGCATCGAAATTCCGCGTAAGACGATTTATCGTCTCTCGATTTATCTGCGTTGCCTTGCGCGCCTGCGCGAAAACGGCATCGGCACGGTTTCCAGCGAAGCACTCGCCAAAGCCGCCGGCGTCAAGCCCACGCAATTGCGCAAAGACCTCGCCTACTTCGGCACATTCGGCACACGCGGTCTCGGCTATGAAGTGGTCGAACTGTCGCAAAAAATTTCCGAAGAACTCGGCACGTCGCGATTGCAACCGGTGATTCTCGTCGGCGTTGGACATTTAGGACTCGCACTTCTTTCATATCGTGGATTTGAAAAAGAAGGATTTGAAATTGTCGCTGCCTTTGACGCCGAACCGCGGCGCAAACGCGACAAGGAAACGAAGCAAACCATTTATGGCATGGGCGAATTGTCCGCATTTGCAAAAAAACAAAACATCAAAATGGCGATTCTCACCGTGCCCGCCATTGCCGCGCAAGAAGTGGCCAATCAACTTGTGAACGCCGGCGTCACCGGCATTTTGAATTTTTCGCCCATTGTGCTTTCAGTGCCCGAGGAAGTCATGGTCAACAACGTCAACCTCGCCATCGAGCTGGAAAATTTAAGTTACTTCACGCAGGAATAATTCAGGGTGCAGCTTTTTCAATCCGGCTTTCAAAAATTGCATTGAATAAGCGGACTTTTTTAGTTAAGGTATCAGCAATCCACCACTGCAAAGTTGATGAAAACTTCTTTCACGCGCCGTCATCGTTCTGCTTTTACCTTGATTGAGTTACTCGTCGTTATCGCCATCATTGCAATTCTGGCGGCAATGCTTTTGCCCGCATTGGCCTCGGCCAAACGCAAAGCGAATCAAATCCGCTGCTTGAGCAACGTCAAACAACTGTCACTGGCTTATTCCATGTATTTGAATGACCATGGGAAAGGCATTTCCGACACATCGCCAGCAGGAACAACTGGAGCATGGATAGTAAATCTGGTGGATTATTTTTCCAAAGGGACCAATTTACTCATTTGTCCGACTTGCACTGTTACGCCAGGTGGTGGCGCTGGCGCTGCAGACCAATCGTGGCATAAAAATGTTGACGGCGTAGATTACATCGCCAGTTATGGAAATAACGGCTGGCTTTTTACTGACATCATACAACCTCCTAACGCAAATGCTGGAAGACATTATGGCGATGGAGGTCAAATAGCGGGTTTTGTATTAGGCGATGGCAGCGACGGCAATTTGGGTTATTTCGAAAGAGAAAATTCCATAAAAAGGCCGACCGACACGCCAACGTTTTTTGATGAACCATGGGCAGATACATGGCCTTGCGAAAAAGATTCCGCTTACAAAGATTTATATGATGGCAGCGGTTCGGGCGCAAATTCACACTGGGGATTTGAAATGGCGCGAATCGCAGTTTATCGCCATGGCTCAGTAAATCCGTCCGCAGCACCGCGCAACGCTTCTGGAACTCCAACAGGTTCAATTCTCGGAGCCGTAAATGTTGGAATGGTTGATGGTCATGCGCA
>JAJPKI010000207.1 GCA_021323835.1 Verrucomicrobiota bacterium
CGGCAATTGCCCGCGACCGGCAATTTCGGATGATAGCAATAATGCGGCACGTCCACGGCGATTTGCGCGCAGGCCTGAATCATCGTGGTCGGAATCGGCTTGCCGGAAATCGGGTCGGGCGTCGTCTTCGGCACTTCGATTTCGCGACCGTCCACCTTCACCTTGATTTTTTCAATCGCAGGCGCGGGCTTCGTTTCAGTTGTGGCTGCTGTTGACATTTTTAATTGTGCGAATGCGCGGGGAAATTAAAAACCTGCGAACGCAACTCGTAAAAAGCTCTAACTAACGGATGCTCGTTTTCAGACAAATGAATTTTTTCAAATGTTCGTTTGCCCAAGCGCCGGTCAATCATTGCAAAAGCACGAATTAATGGATTTTTTGTCTTTAATGCATCAGTAATCGACATATCCAAAAATGCACTCAATAAATCACAACATTCACGCTCATCGAAAACACCTTCGTTTTTGTTGGTTTCGTGCGATGCCATACGCACCGCATCAAAAGGAAGGCCTTCAGCTGCTTTTGTGTCCCAAGTTTTATTAAAATTTTTCCACCATTTTAATTCGCTACATTCAGCAACTTCGACTTTATCAATTGTAAACCAAACGCGTCCCGGTTGATCATGCAAGTTACGATACCGAGCAAAATGAAAATCAACTCGCTCACTCAATTCAGGAGCGATGAATGCTTTCAATCTAGTTTTTAACTTCGACCACTGCATAATTTAATGTGCCGTTGCTAATTCGTGTCTTTCAGGCGGAGTCGCCTTGACCGGCTGAACATTTTCTTTCGCGCGACGTTCTTCGTCGGCTTTGCCTTTGGCGACAAATTCGTCTTTGAATTTGCCGACGAAACTTTGCACCGGCCATGAGCAGGCTTCGCCGAACGCGCAAATCGTCCGGCCGCCCGGAATATTGTCGGCAATTTTCACAAGATAATCCGCGTCGCTCGCGCGGCCTTCGCCGTGCGTCAAGCGATGCAACGCCTTACTCATCCAAAGCGAACCTTCGCGGCACGGCGTGCATTGGCCGCAACTTTCGTGCGCGTAAAATTCGGAAACATTCGCGAGCGCTTCGACGATGTCGGTCGAATCGTCCATCACGATGATTGCGCTCGAACCGCTCATCGAACCGGCGGCAATCAGCGAATCGAAATCGTAAGGCAAATCGAGCATGTCCACTTCCTGCTCGACCATTTGGCCGTCGGTGGATTTTTTCTTCAGCTTAAATTTTTCGCCGGCTTTGAAAACTTTTGCCGATGAACCGCCGGGAATGACAGCTTTCAATTTGCGACCGTCGCGCAAGCCGCCGCCAAATTTTGGGTCGTTAATCAATTCGCCAATCGTCGCTTTGCCGACTTCGATTTCGTAGTAGCCGGGCTTTTTGACGTGACCGCTCAAGCTGACGATGCGCGTACCGGTGTTGTTCGGCGTGCCGAGCTTCGCAAATTCCGCCGCGCCCATCGCGACGATGTGCTTCACGTTGCAGAGCGTCTCGACGTTGTTGACGATGGTCGGGCACATCCACAAACCGAGAATTGCTGGAAAATACGGCGGCTTAATGCGCGGATACGGCCGTTTGCCTTCGAGCGATTCAATCAATCCAGTTTCTTCGCCGCAAATGTAAGCGCCTGCGCCACGATGGACGTGAATCTCCAAATCGTAGCCGCTCCCCAAAATATTTTTGCCGAGAAAATTTTTCGCGCGGGCTTCTTTGAGCGCGGCATTCAGGATTTTTGCGCCGTCCACCATTTCGCCGCGAATATAAATGTAAGCGAGATGCACGTCGTTGGCGAAGCACGCGATAATCATGCCTTCGATCAATTGGTGCGGGTCTTTATACATGATTTGCCGGTCTTTGAACGTGCCCGGTTCGCTTTCGTCAGCGTTGCAAATCAGGTAAATCGGCTTGCCGCTTTTGCGGTCAACGAAACTCCATTTGAGTCCGCAGGAAAATCCCGCGCCGCCGCGACCGCGCAGGCCGGAAGTTTTCACATCTTCGCGAATTTGTTCCTGCGGAGAAAGTTTTTTGCCGTCGGGCAAATCTTTCGGCGCAATCGCGAGCGCTTTTTTCAACGCGTCGTAGCCGCCGTGACGCAAATAGCATTCGATGTCCCGCGTGTAACCGGGTTCATCGGCATGCTTCAAAATCAATTTGTATTCTTGCGCCATACTAATTCAAAATCGGTTTGTTCGATTTCGTATAACCGTCCAACGTAAAAATTCCCGCCGGAATATTAACTTTCGATTTTACCGAAATCCCATGAGTATTTTTTAGTTCTTCGATATTTTGAAATAGAACGTATCCATTTATGTCACACAACGCGGCCGGAAATTCGATAGGAACTTCAAAAAATGTTCCATCTTGATGAAAATAGACGCGCATTGCGGGGATTGACCATGCTCCTCGCAATTCTCGACCGCTCGTCATTTTCTTTTTTCTTTCAGCCATATCAGCAACTTGACTCTCAAATAAAATTCTCTAGCTTATTTGCTCCCGTCTTGCCCGATGGTGTAACGGTAGCACAGCAGACTCTGAATCTGTTTGTCATGGTTCAAATCCATGTCGGGCAGCCAATTCATTTGCATTTCCCCACAATCTCATCCGCTTTCGCATGCGAAACATTTTCGTAAAAATCGTCGTTGCACATCATCACCGGCGGCGTGCCGCAACTGGCGAGACATTCGACAAATTCGACGGTAAATTTTCCGTCCTTCGTAGTTTGCGGGCCGTGCGCGTGCGCGTCCAAGCCGAATTTTTTGCAAAAATGTTCGCGTAATTCATACGCGCCGCCGAGCGCGCAACTCAACGTGCGGCAAACTTTGATTTGATATTTGCCCATCGGCTGCTGCCGCAGCATCGGATAAAACGTGACGATTTCGTAAATATTGATTGGCTGCAAATCCAATTTCTTCGCCGTCCACTCGACGGCTTCCTGCGAAATCCAGCCGAACGCATCCTGAATCGCGTGCAGCACCATGAGCGACGCCGCGCGTTTTTCGGGATAATGCGTGAGCAGCTCGTTCACTTCCGCTTCGAGCGCGGGCGTCACCGAAAATCCGCTTTGATGTTGCAGCGGATTTGGAATCGGGTCTGTGTGCATCGCGTTCATCGGTCGCATTCTCCCATTACGAAATCGAGCGAACCCAAAATCGCCACGGTATCGCTAATCATCGCGCCCTGGAAAATTTTCGGGATGATGCTCAAATTCACAAAGCTCGGCGAACGGATTTTCAGGCGATACGGCACGCCGCCGCCTTTGCTGTTGATGTAAAAGCCGAGTTCGCCTTTCGGATTTTCGTGGCCGAAATAAATTTCGCCCGGCGGACAATTCATTCCTTCGGTGACGAGCATGAATTGATGAATCAATTCCTCCATCTTCGTCATCACTTTTTCTTTCGGCGGCAAAAGAACTTTTCCGTCGTCGTAATTGACCGGCTCTTTGGATTTATTTTCCGCGCCGCCGGGAATTTTTTTGATGCACTGCTTCAAAATGCGGACGCTCTGGCGCATTTCTTCCATGCGCACGAGATAACGGTCGTAGCAATCGCCTTTCGAGCCGACGGGAATATCGAATTCCAAATCTTTGTAGCAAAGATACGGTTGATTTTTGCGCAAATCGTATTCGACGCCGCTGCCGCGCAAATTCGGGCCGCTCAAACCGTAATCAATCGCGTCCTGTTTTGAAATCACCGCGAGGCCGGTGACGCGGTCAACCCAAATGCGATTGCGTGTGAGCAAGGTTTCAAATTCGTTCAACGCGGGAATAAATTCGTCACAGAATTTCTGGCATTGGTCGAGCCACGTCGGCGGAATATCGCGCATCACGCCGCCGATGCGCGTGTAACTCGTCGTCAAACGCGCGCCGGAAATGGCTTCGGCCAGATTGTAAATTTTTTCGCGTTCGGTGAAGCTCAACAAGAAAACCGTGACCGCGCCCATGTCCATCGCAAACGCGCCGAGGCCGAGCAAATGCGCGGAAATACGAGCTAATTCTGCGCTCATCACGCGGATGTATTGGCAGCGCGGCGGCAATTTATCGTGGATGCCAAGCAGTTTTTCCACCGCAAGCGCGTAGGCGACGTTGTTTGCCAGCGGCGCGAGATAATCCAGACGGTCGGTGTAAGGAATAAACTGCGTGTAGGTCATGTTCTCGGCGATTTTTTCGTCGCCGCGATGCAAATAACCGATGTCCGGGTCGGCCTTCGTGATGATTTCGCCGTCCAATTCCAAAACAATCCGCAACACGCCGTGCGTAGCCGGATGCGACGGCCCCATGTTCAGCACCATGCGCTCGTCCTGAAATTCTTCAGCCGCCTGCGCATTGCGCGCGGCGGAATCTGGAATCTCAATGTCTTGAACGGTTGCCATGAAAATTATTTTTTCTCAATCGGCCCCGGACCTTTTGGATGGCCGTGCGCTTCTTGAATTTCTTTTCGTCGTTCGAGCCGCGACATCGTTTCGATTGAATCCGTTTCGGGAATGCGAATGCGCGGTTCGCGCGACTGCGCGGGATTTCCACCCGCGACGGTCACGAACGGCCCGCCTTCCATCGGCGTCAATTTCGTAAATGCAATTCCCGGCAATTCGCTCGGTTTGCCGGCAAGCGGAAAATCTTTGCGCAGCGGAAAATACGGATAGCCTTCCCACATCAAAATGCGGCGCAAATCGGGATGACTGCGGAAATGAATTCCCATCATGTCGTAAATTTCGCGCTCGTGCCAATTGGCCGTCGCCCAAACGGAAATCACGCTCGGCAATTTTGATTTTTCCTCGCTGACATCGGTTTTGAGCCGGATTTCATTGCCGTTTCTCAATCCGCGCAAATGATAAACAATCGTCCAGCGCGGGTCGTAGCCGTAATTATCAATGCTCGAAATATCCACGAGGTAATTGAAATCCAAATCGTTTTTCGCGTAAGCGCAGACTTCAACGATTTGTTCCGCATCAGCAATTTTGATGGAAACTTCGCCGCGAAATTCCGACGGTTCGGAAATTAAATCTCCGAATTTCGCTTTCAATTTGTTCGCTGCTTCTAAAGCTGTCACTTTTTCAAATTAAATTTTGGGAGGGACGGCGTGTCGCCGTCCCAAATTTATTCAGGGACGCCGACACGGCGTCCCTCCCGAGTTAAATTCACGCGGCTTCCTTTTTTAAATTCGTAATCGTGAGTTTTTCGAGCACTGGCTCTTTGCTGATTTTGTTTTGCAATTTCATCAGCGCGTCGAGCACGGCTTCGGGACGCGGCGGGCAGCCGCTCACGTAAATGTCCACGGGCACGATTTGGTCAACGCCTTGCAGCACGGCGTAACTGCGATACATGCCGCCGGTCGAAGCGCACGCGCCCATGGCGATGCACCATTTCGGCTCGGGCATCTGGTCCCAAATGCGTTTGACGGACAACGCCATTTTATAAGTGACCGTGCCGGCGACAATCATGCAATCAGCCTGGCGCGGCGAAAAGCGCATGACTTCGGAACCGAAGCGGGAAATATCGAAACGACTCGCGCCGACGGCCATCAATTCAATCGCGCAGCAGGCGAGACCCATCGGCATCGGCCAAACGGAATTTTTGCGAAACCAGTTGAGCGCGGCGTCCACCGTCGTCACGACGACGTCGCCTTCAATCTTCGAATTGTAACCGATTTCGCTTTGCGTTTGCATAAATCACACCGTCAAAACAGAAACGGAATTAACGTAACGTCTGGAAAATTGTCGGGCAAGTTAATTTGTGATTTTTTTCA
>JAJPKI010000378.1 GCA_021323835.1 Verrucomicrobiota bacterium
TTGCCGGAAGTGCAAGTGATGATGCTGACGGTTTATGAGGACACGGAAAATATTTTTGATGCGCTGGCCGCAGGCGCAAACGGTTACATGCTCAAGCGCACGTCCAGCAAGGAATTGCTCGAAGCGATTGAAGAAGTGAAGCGCGGCGGCTCGCCGATGACGATGCACATCGCGCGCAAAGTGGTTCAGTCGTTTCAAAAAGCCGCGCCATCGCAACCGGCGGAAAATCTTTCCGAGCGCGAACAGCAGGTTCTCGATTTGCTGAGCCGGGGGCTGATGTATAAAGAAATTGCCGACAAACTGGAAATCAGCTACGAGACGGTGCATACTTATATCCGGCGCATTTACGAAAAGTTGCAAGTGCGCACGCGAACCGAAGCGGTCGCAAAATTTTTGCGGCGCTGATTCAAAGTAGTTTGCCAAACGATTCAGGAAAAACCGAATTCAGTTACACGCCCAGCCTTGATGGAGTGCGCGCCGTGTGCATTCTTTTTGTGCTCTACCCGCATTTGGATTTCACGCTCAATCATTACATGGCGCATCTGGCGGTGAACGGATTTTTTGTGCTGAGCGGATTTTTAATCACGACACTTTTGATTGCAGAATACAATCAATTTCAAACCATCAGCCTGAAAAATTTTTATTACCGCCGCGCGCTGCGGCTTTTTCCGGCGTTATTTGTGATGATTTTTCTTTTCGCTATTTACGCGATTTGTTTCGGAGCGGCCAGCCAGTTGCATCGAAATTTTTATTTCATCACGCAAGCGTTGTTTTATTTTGCAAATTGGGCGCAGGTTTTTGGATTGGGCGAGCGGTGGAATTACATCGCGCACACGTGGTCGCTTTCGATGGAAGAACAATTTTATCTGCTCTGGCCAATCATTTTACTTTTCATGCTGCGAAAAACGGCGTCGCGAACGTCGCTATTGTGGTGGACGATGCTGGCGATGTTTTTTTTCGTCGGCGACAGAATTTTCATGGTCGTTTGGGACGAACCGTTTTGGAGCAATTTTTGGCGGCTCTCGCGCAGCCTTGACACGCGGGCCGATTCGTTGCTGGCCGGTTGTTGTGCCGGCATTGCCATTGCATCGGGATTGTTGCCGGTGAAACGCGGTTTTCAAACCGGATTAAAATTTGCTTCCGCCGCATCCGTGATTGGTCTTTTGGTCATCGGACAAGGTTACGCGCCCGACCCCTGGAAATATTGCCTCGAATGGTTTTTGGCTTCAGCCTTCACCGCCGTCGTCATCCTGCAATTGGTTTTAACTTCCAAAACGGCGCTGCACCGCGTGATGGAATGGCCGCCGCTGGTTTACGTGGGCAAAATTTCTTACGGCTTATACGTCTGGCACTATCCGATTTTTGAAATCGCGCGAAATAACATTCATTCCTTTCACTGGCAAATCGTCGCAATTCCAGTTGCCATCGCTGCGACACTGGTATCATATTATTTTCTCGAACTTCCCTGTTTGCGTTTGAAAAAACGATTTCAGAAAGTCGGAAAAAATTCTGGAACGCCGACGATTTCAAATTTGCCCGCTCAACCGGCTTTAGAAACGCCAACCTGATTTTTCCAGCGCGACAAAATTCGTTTCAAGGCAATTAAAATTGTAACGGCAACGCAAATCCAGCCGAGCCAATCGCCGTGGCGGTTGTAAAATGTTTGCGCGTGCGCCGAAATCGGCAAATTAATCGTCATCGCGCCTGCGCCGTAGACGCTTCCGTTTTTGTCGCGAAAAATGTCGCGCACGCGGCCATTGCCGTCAATCCAGCAAGTGATTCCGTTATTGCAACAACGCACGAGCGGAATTCCATTTTCAATCGCGCGAAAAATCGCGTTCGCTTCATGTTGCCATTGCTCGGCGCTGTTGCCGAACCAGCCGTCGTTCGTAAGATTGACAAGGAAATCCGTGTCGTCCTTCGCAGCTTTGCGAGCGAGGGGCGGAAAAGTATCCTCAAAACAAATCAGCGGTGACGCGTTGACATCGCCGATTTGAAATTGCACCGGTTCATTTCCCGCAGCGAAACTTCCGGTGACGGGCGTCAGATATTTGATGAACGGCAGTGAATGTTCCAGCGGGATATATTCGCCGAAAATCACGAGCGCTTGCTTGTGATAAATTCCCGCGAAATTTCCCGACGGGCCGAACAGAAACGCCGCGTTGAAAACGTCGTTGTCGTTGATGTCCTTCGCATTTGCGCGCGGCAAGACGTCGTCTGCGTTAAAAATGAGCCAGACATTGTGGCGGCGGATTAAATTAGTAATTGCCGCGTAATTGACATCGCTTAATTCCGGCACGGCCGATTCCGGCCAAATGAGCAAGTCGGTTTTTTTTGTCAGCGCATTTTCCGAAAGTGCGAGCAATTGCTGAAAACGGTTTGCATTTTCTTTTTCATCCCAAATCAACGTTTGCGGAACGCCGGGCTGAATCAAAGTGACGCGCAAAGTTGAAGACGGAGAATTTTGCGGCGACTGCAATTTGATTTCTCCGAATGCGAAAATGGCAGCGATGGCTAGAAACGGCAAAATAATTTCCGATTGCCATGCAAAACGATTCGCCGGCTTTTGAAAAATCATTTGTGTCGCGGAAAAAAATGAAAGCGATGTCCAAACGACGAGAAATGAAATTCCATAAACGCCGGTGACCGATGCGATTTGAATGAACGGCAGCATTTGAAACTGCGAACCGCCGATAAAACTCCAGGGAAAACCTCCAAAAATTCGCGCGCGAATCATTTCCAACGCCACCCAAATCGCCGCGCCGCTCAATGACCAAATCAAGCGCGCGCTCCACGAATTTTCGCTGTTTGAAATTTGTGATTTGAAATTTGAAACCAGCCAAAGCCAGATTCCCTGAAACAGCGCGAGAAATGCGCATAAAGCAATCCAGCCGAGAATTGAAAATCCCGGCGCGGGCATCAGCAACAGCCAATAAAGCGTCGCGAGCCAAAATGAAAGTCCGCCGATATAACCGATGCGAAAGGCTTCGCTGCCGGATTTGGTTCGCGCGGCGAAAACTAAAAGCGCCGGAACAATCCACGCCAGTCCCGCGACGTTGAATTTTGGAAACGCGAGCGCGAGCAGAATTCCCGCGGCCAGCGCGAGCAAATAACGGAATCGGTTTGGCGATGAAATGATTTTCAACGCCGCGAGATTGCCGGAATTGAAATGAAACGCAAGCGTTTGAAAAATGCTCGCTTTGATTTTTTGCTTTCTTATTCTTTGCGCTGCCATGAACCAGATTCGATCCGAGCGATTTGCATTTTTTCAGCCGTTGGCTGCGGGTCTGATTGCATTTTCATTTCTGGCGTGGCTCGCGTGGAACCCTGCCCCTTACGAACAGGATCAACCGGCGAAAGCGGCAAAAATCATCTTCATGCAGCAGACAGGAAATTATCTTCATCCACTGGCAGGGCAGGAGTATTACCATGACGAAATGTTCACGTTGTATTATATAATGGAGTCTTGCCTGCAAGGAATCCTGCGCGGCGATGTTTATCTGGAGATGAATCTGTCGTCCGCCGTCGCAGGCGGGATTTTTTGTGCGCTGATTTCGATCGTCTTGCGTCGCGTGTTTTCGATTCCGGTTTGGCTGACGGTGCTGATGGCGCTGCACACGCCGGTGTTTGCGCAAGTATTTTCATTTGGCAACGAGGCGGCGTTTTCGCTGGCGGCGTCATCAGTAGTTTTGCTTTTGCTGACTGCGCCGACAATCCATAAATGTTTCGCGGCTGGAATCATTTATGGATTGGGAATGCACTGCCGTCCTGATGGCATTTTTCTCGCGCCATTCCTGTTTATCTGGTGCTGGGTGCGCGTCGGGAATGTGCCGGTCTCATCGCGTGTGAAAACTCTTTTTTGTTTCGCCGCGACAACAGGAATCGTTGGCCTGGCGTGGTGGCTGATATTTGTGCGTAGGCTTCCAACAGAAACCGGATTGGATATGAAATTTGTCCCGAAGTATTTCGCGGGAATGATGTTTTATCCATTCCTCGCGGCGCTGACTCCGGCGGCTATCGTTGGCGCGATGCAGTTGGCCCGAAACCGTCTGCTATATTTTCTCGCCATGTTGACGGCGTTGGTTCCTTTGGCTTATACGCCGCAGGCGACGTCGCCAAAATTTTGCGCGGTGATGATGCTGCCGGTCTGGACTGCGGCGGGCGTCGCATTGTCGCAGCGTGGGTGGTGGTTGCGCGCAGTGACGGTTTTTTTGGCGGCGATGCTCTGGCTTTTCTCAATTACACCATTCGGGATGTTCTTCGGCGCG
Source organism: Verrucomicrobiota bacterium (assembly GCA_021323835.1). Taxonomy (GTDB): domain Bacteria; phylum Verrucomicrobiota; class Verrucomicrobiia; order Limisphaerales; family UBA11358; genus UBA11358. Next base: position 4,269 of record JAJPKI010000378.1, read on the forward strand.
CGCGGCGCCAACTGGTTTTTCCCGACAGACGACGGGCCGGTGCCAACGGGCAGTTACGCATGTTTTTTCAAAAATGTTCATGACGGAGTTTACCAGCGGCGATACGTATTAGAGCAGGGTCAAATCCGCCAGATGTTATTACGGCTCGATGAAAAGACGGATGCGGTTCCTTGCGGTTTTATGGATTCGCAGGAAATCTTTTTTGCTCTGGCGGAAAAATCCCGCTTTGAAACGACGCTGGGCGACATTGGGTGGCTCGGCGATTCTGTGCCAACGAACATTCCCGTGCTGCTTATTAAGACGACGTATTTACGTCTGAACACATTTTCCGCCCCCCAACAGAAATTGTTACGCACGTGGCTCGAAGAAGGGCGCTTGCGGAGCGTCGCCGCCGTGAACGATGATCCATTTCCCGACGTAATTGAAATGGGCGGACATATTTCCGCCGGTGAAAACGTGGAGCTTGGACGGCGGATTCTTTTTGCATTGGAGCACAGTGGCGGCAATGGTTATGTCCGGCGTGAAAAATTTTCAAGCGATTTGGATTCGACCCGCTGGCTGCCCGGGTCGCAAGAATCTCCAATAGAGCAATCGCTCGCATACACGGACGGCAGATTCGCTTGCTACACGAACGACGCTGATGGCGGAATCATCTATGCCTCCGTCATGCCTTCGCAATATTATCATATCACAGACCCGCGCAACCGATGGAAGAACGAGCCCGCCGCGAAATGAAAACCACGTTTACGACATACACAACAGGTTCTGGAGAGTCGAGAGATTTCACAGACTTGCCGCTCATTTGTCCTGCAACTGTCCAGCGGCAAGTTCTACGATGCGGTCGGCGTTAGCCATGACAGTGTAGGTGATGGTCGTGGCGGGAATCGTCGGAAATGTCGATGCGTCTATGAGATGCACGCGGCTCAATCCGGCGGGTCGCCCCATCAAATCGGACGCAAATGGATTCCGTGCGCCGCCCATCGGGAAACTTCCGCCGACATGGAAACTACGGCCAAGCGGGACGATTTTTAAAAAGAATGGCGGGATAATCCCAAACGGCAACAATTCACGGCGCAAGAGTTGTTGGGCACGGCGCGCGGCGGAAATGGTTGCGGCATTTTCGACACCGCGGATGACGACGCGGTCATTATTTCCACTCGATGCGGATAGTTGCATCACGAGGTGTCCGGAATCGGCAGAATGCAAAAAGCCTTGAGCCAGATAAAACCTTTTTTCAACGGACGCGGCCATCCCGCGCAAAAACGAAGGGAACATTTTACGCAGCGCGTTTCTGAAAATGTCATTGATGCCGTAAATCTGGAAATGGATGAAATGTTGGCTGATTTTGGGGTCTAGGATTTCCAGGAACAATTCCGCTAGAGTAAACCGGGATTCGCCGCCGGTTTTGCGCAACGACAGCAGCGGGAAGAAAAAATACCGGCTATCGAGCAGTGTGATTGGGCGATCGAAAATTTTCAGCGAGCGGGCAATCAGCCGTGTGGACGCGAGCGCGCCAAGGCCGAGGAACAACCGTTTCGCGGTGAATTCCACCACAGATTTATTCTCAAGATGGATCGTCTTCACACGGACGCCATTGGCTTGCTCGTTGAATTCGACCGCATAAAACGGCTGGTGAATGGCGAAACCTTCGCCCCGTAATTTTTCCCATTCAATACGCGGATTGAAGATTGAGCCATAAGCGCAACCATCGAGGCAATGGCCGCAATAGCGGCAGGAATTGTCGCCACCCGAAGAATCAACGGCGACGCTTGCTCTGCCGGCAGTTATTCCCACAGCGGATAATTGCGCTTTTTTCCCATCAAGAAAATTCAGCAGCCGTTCTGTCTGGGAATTTTTTTCGAGTGCCCCGAGTGAACTGACATCCATCGGAAATTGCGCGCGCAGGCCGTCGTTTGCGCCGGAAATTTTCATGTATTCCGAAAGGTTGCGATACGAAGCGCGCATGGCTGGAATCTCCACCGGCCATTCGGACAAATCCCGGTCTGCACACGGTAAAACCGCCGCGCCCCATACGTTTCCGAATCCACCGAATCCGTGCGAGACGTCCACCTTGCAATTCTCCGAGACGATAGAAAGTTCCGCCGGCCTGCGATATGGAAAATCCGAGCCGAACGCCAGCCGTTGCTCTACGCCAGCCGCCGATGCAATTGGCGGCGGGAAAATTTCCGCGATATTCTGCTTGCTCCATTGTGCCGGCTCAATGCGTGACATGGCCGCGACTTTTGCCGCACGTGACGGATTGAGGTCAAATCCCGCATCCACGACTTCAAAATCTTTTTTTCGCCGCCGCAATGCCATCGCTGCCGCCAACGCCGAGGGGCCTGAACCAATGATGAGATTGTCAATTATCCTTTCCACGAGATTGCATTGTAGAATAGCGGATACCGTCGGAAGTGATAGGCATTTTCGCCGGTCTCATTTTATACGGCTCATTATCCTGCCGCCAACCACATCACGATTAGCGCGAGGACGCCAATGATACAACTGGTCGCATCCCTCACGGCGAAA
>JAJPKI010000161.1 GCA_021323835.1 Verrucomicrobiota bacterium
ACTTTGACAGCCGCCGCCCATCGCCAAAAGAAACGCGCGCTCCGCGGTGACGCAATGAAACGTATTGAAGTGATTTAGCCGCTCGCAAATTTTTGAAATGCGTTCGTCATTTGCACGAATTTCAATTCCAATCGCGCCTTGTCCGACGCACGGCAGCATCACGCCCAAATCCAAAATCGTCGCGAGCAAACCATCGGGAACAGCGTCGCCAATTAATTTTCCGTCCGGCGTGATTTGAAAATTCAATCGCGACAATCCGGCCAGCGCTAGAACGATTGCATCCATTTCTTCGCGCTCGGAAATTTTTTGCAATCGCGTTGGCACGTTGCCGCGGATTTCTGCAATTTTCAAATCCGGTCGCATCGCGAGCAATTGCACCTTCCGGCGCACGCTGCCCGTGGCAACCGTCGCGCCGCGCGGCAAATCGCTTAATTGCAAATTCGATTTGAAGCCGCGTAAATCTTTTTGTCCCGGCGACCAGTCCTCGGATTTTTCCGGCGCGCGCGTTTTTATAAAATCGGCGTCGCGATAAATCAAAACGTCCCGGACATTTTCACGTTTCGGCGTCGCGGCTAAAATCAAACCCGCGGGAATTTCCGTCGGCAAATCTTTCAAACTGTGAACGGCGATGTCTGCATGATTTTTCAGCAGCGCGACTTCCAATTCTTTTGTGAACAAACCTTTCGGCAATTTATCGCCGACTTTGGCAAGCGAGGCCGTTGCCAATTTATCGCCGGTCGTTTTGATGATTTTGATTTCAAAACGCAATCGCGAAAATATTTTCCGGCATTCCATCGCGACAAAATTCGCCTGCGCGAGTGCGAGCGCACTGCCGCGTGTCGCGATAATGATGGGACGTTCAGCCATTTCGGCCAAGGCTAACAGGAAAAAATTATTTCGCGAGCGTCTTGCAGAATTTTTCGATGCGTTCCAAACCTTTTTCGATGTTCGCCATGCCTGTCGCATAGCTCAAACGGATGTAATCGTCCGCGCCAAAGGCAATGCCCGGAACCGCCGCGACTTTTTCTGCTTCGAGCAATTTCGCGCAGAAGTCGGCTGATTTAAGTCCGGTTTTGGAAATGTTCGGGAACAAATAAAACGCGCCTTTCGCATTCACGCAGGAAATGCCCGGCATAGAATTTAATTTCGTGTGTGCAAAGCGACGGCGTTTATCAAATTCCGCCAGCCATTTCGGCAAATGGTCCTGTGGACCGGTCAAAGCGGCGACGCCGCCTTTTTGCGCGAACGAACACGGATTGCTCGTGCTGTGCGATTGCACGGCGTCAATCGCTTTGGCAACCGGTTCCGGTGCGGCAAGAAATCCAAGACGCCAGCCGGTCATGCTCCACGCTTTGGCAAATCCGTGCACGATAATCGTGTGCTCGAAATGCGCGGGCGAAAAACTTGCGACGCTTTTGACCTTCGCATTGTCGTATAGCAAATGCTCGTAAATCTCGTCGCTCATGATGAGGACATTTTTCTCGACACAAATGTCGCCGAGCGCTTTGATTTCTTCGGGCGTGTAAACGCTGCCGGTCGGATTGCTTGGAGAATTGAGAACGAACAACCGCGTGTTCGGTGTTATGGCCGCACGCAATTGTTCCGGCGTCACTTTGAATTCCGTTTTGTCGCTCGTCTGGATAATGACCGGCTTCGCGCCCGCGAGCTTGACCATTTCGGGATAGCTCAACCAATACGGCGCAGGAATGATGACTTCATCGCCTGCTTCACACGTGGCGCAAATAACGTTGAAGCAGGAATGTTTCCCGCCGTTCGAAACGATGATTTGCGACGGCTTGTAAGTCAGGCCGTTTTCGCGTTTGAATTTTTCCGCAATAGCTTCGCGCAATTCAGGAATGCCGCTCGACGGAGTGTATTTTGTGAATCCAGCAGCGAGCGCTTTCGCGGCGGCATCTTTAATATGCTGCGGCGTGTCGAAATCCGGTTCACCTGCGCCGAAACCGACCACGTCTTCGCCCGCGGCCTTCATCGCCTTGGCTTTGGCGTCAATGGCGAGCGTGAGCGATGGCGAGAGCGACGCGGCGGCTTTAGAAATTTTGTAATTCATTTTGCGGCGGGAAATTTACAAACTGCGGCGCGAACTTCAAGAATGGAAATTCAATCGGCTGGTTTATTAAATAGGCATACGGACGTCACCGTCATAAAATCGTTCCCGTCGACGCTACTTACCGATATCGAAGTGAACCAAAAATCACAATCGTTGCACATTTTTGAAGTGCTGGCCAAGCAACACGAGCCGATGCTGCTGGCATATCTTTTTTCCATTATCAGCGACCGCAAGCTGGCGGAAGACGTTGCGCAACAAACGTTGCTCATCGCGTATCGCAAAATCAATTCGCTCAAAGACCCTGCGGCGTTTCCGGCATGGTTGCGCGGCATCGCGCGATTGGAAGCATTTTCGGCGATGCGCAAACAAGGGCGCGAATTCGCCGTGGAGCCGGACGCGATTCAACAAATGGATGAAGTCTACCGGCAATTTGAAGAGCGTTTTCCGGCCGAGACGTGGGAAGAACGATTTCATCTCGTTGAGAAATGTTACGAGAAATTGCCGGAAGGATTGCAAACCGTTTGCCGCTTGCATTATTTCGAGGATTTGAAGGCGCGCGAAATCGCGCAATCGCTTTCGCTCAATCTCAACGCCGTGTTGAAACGCCTCGAACGCGCGCGCATTGCCATTCGCGATTGCGTGCAACGGCATTTGGCCGAGGAAATTTCTTGAAATGGACGAGCCGATTCAAAATCCGAACGAGACGCCGCGCAAACCGGACGGATGGGAACTGGTTTGCGCCGGAATTTTGTCCACGGAATTTGGCCGCAAACAATCGGACGCCGTAAGCAACGCCGTGGCGCAATTGGCAGAACAGGAAACGTCGCCAATGAATTGGCAGTCGCGCTTTCGCGCCCGCTGGCAATCGTTAAATTTATTTCCGCGATTTGCATTTGCAATGGCGATGATAATTATCATCGCGGTTGCGTCATGGAGTTTGTTGTCAACGATGCTCTCTTTTAAAAAACCGCCGGTTGTTATTTGCACCATGACCGGCGCAATAGACGCGCAATGGGCGAAAGATTCCGCGCAGCCAAAAATCGGCGATTTGTTGAAAGGCGGTTCGCTGCACCTGGAATCCGGCGTCGTCGAATTGACCTTTTTGTCGAAAGCGAAAGTGGCCGTTGAAGGTCCGGCGCGAATCGCATTGAGCGGCAACAATACGATGGAATTGCGCGCGGGAAAACTTTCGGCCTTTGTGCCGATACGGGCGCATGGTTTTTCCGTCAAAACGCCATACGCCACTGTCGTTGATTTAGGCACACGCTTTGGCGTGAACGTCACCGGCAATCAGAGCAAGCTCGATGTGTTTGAAGGCAAAGTGCAATTGACGTCCGCTGCTGGCAAAAATTCCACGCTCGTGCTCACGCAAGCAATGGCTATGACGGTTTTCGCCAGCGGCGTTATGTCGCCGGCCGCATTTTCGGAAACAGCTTATCCGCTACCGAGCGAAGTAGTCGTTGACCATCCGGCAAATTGCGGTTTTGACACTGTGGAAAAAGCGTTGCTGGGTGGAATGCCGACGAATTTCGGATACTGGAGCGGACCGGCATTTCAAATTTCACAGCCGTTGCAAGATGTTCGTCCGGTGGAAGGCTCGGGAATGCTCCGTTTTTTAGCGCCGCCATCGGGCGGAGATTCCGAAGTGTGGCAACTCATGGATTTGAGCGCCTACAAAGCGATGCTCGCCAAAGGCGACGTGCAATTGAAATCGTCCGTGTCGTTCAATCGCATTTCCGGCGGCGAAAATAAATTTGTCCTGACCGTTGCCGCATTTCGCGGAAGGCCGGTGAACGTTCCGGCGTTGTGGGCGCGACGAAATGAATTGGCCGTCGCCATCGCGCAAAAAGAGTTGGTTGCCGATGACAATCCGGTCACGTGGGAAAAAGCCGAAGCGGATTCGCCTCTGCCAGCGGGCGCGGATTTTTTGATTGTCTCGATGCGCGCCGTCAATTCGAGCGGTGCGAGCAGTGCGTTTCCGGGCAATTTTGCCGACTTGATTGATTGCACTCTCGTTGAGCCGATGCATGCCAGTTCCACCGGACAATAATTTTCTTCGAAAAACAAAACCCACAACCGTTATGAATGAGCATTTCGACAAATTGTTTAAGCAAATTGATTCGATGAAAAAGCAAACGCCATGGAATGATTACCGCGAAGGGCAGGGCACTTACAATTCACTGGACCAGGCCATCTATCATTTGTGCCAATGCCGGAATCTTGTGGAAAATTTTTCCGAACGCCCTCACTCACGAGCCAAACAGCAAAGAACAAACTGATTCCCGGATTATGAAGTTTGCAAATAAAACCTCCCAAGCCTTCACGCTCATCGAATTGCTCGTCGTCATTGCCATCATCGCCATTCTTGCAGCGCTGCTGTTGCCCGCTCTCGCCAGCGCCAAAGACCGAGCCTATCGCATCAGTTGCCTGAATAATTTGAAACAAATTGGAATTGACATTCAGGTTTATGCCGGCGAAAACCAGGACCAGTTGCCGCTATTCAATTCGGGCGGCAGCTGGGCATGGGACGTGAAAAAGGAAACGGCCAATGTGCTTTGTCGCGCGGTTGTTGATAACACGACTCCCATGCTTGCTCAGCGGAAAATTATTTACGACCCGGCGAACAATGCCGACGTGACGGCGGACAACGACCAGCTTTGGAATCGCGGCGCGAATGTCATCATCGGTTACACTTGGCTCGGCTATCGCACAGATTGGAACGCCGACCAAATCAGCGATGGCGGCGGTAATATAAAATTACTCAAGCCGACCGACCCGTTGGTCACGGCCGTTTCTTCCGGCGAGAAGCAGCGAAAGTTCGTCAAAAAAACCACGACGCCAACGCAAAGTTTCAATGTCTCCACCACGGAAGTTGCGGCCGACATGACGCCATCCGGCGGACCGGCGCCATCCACCGGCATCAACGATTTCACTCACGTGCCCAATTCGGGAATGGGCATGACCGATTACTGTCATTCCGGCCACATGATTAAAAATTTACCAGCCGGCGGAAATATTTTGCTTTTAGACGCGCACGCCGAATGGAGAAAATTTCAACTTATGCATCCGTGGTATGACTGTGTTGACCGCGGCGTCCATTTTTGGTTTTAATCAAACCATGTCTGCTGCCAGCACGCGCACCATTTCTTCGAGTGAAGTTTCGCCGTTGATGACGCGTTGCAGGCCGGCTTGCCAAAGCGTTTTCATGCCGGATTTGACGGCTACTTCTTCGAGCGCGCGCGTGGGCATTTTTTTCAAAATCGCTTCGCGGAACGGTTCGTCCACGACGAGCATTTCCGTCACCGGCAATCGTCCGGAGAAACCGGTGTTGGTGCATTGTTCACAGCCGCGGCCTTTGCGGAATTGCGCGTGCTCGTGCATTTCCTGCGGCACCAGTTTCAATTCACTCGGTTCCGGTTCGTAAGGTTGTGAGCAGTTCGGGCAATTCTTTCGCAATAAACGCAGGCCCATCACGCCGAGGATGGACGACGAGAGCATGAAGGGTTCGATTTCCATGTTGATGAGCCGCGTAAATGCGCCTGCCGCGACGCCGGAGTGAATGGTGCTGATAACGAGGTGGCCGGTGAGTCCGGCTTGCACGGCAATCGCCGCTGTCTCCGGGTCGCGAATTTCTCCGACCATGATGACTTCGGGGTCTTGCCGCATCAAACTGCGCAGCGCCTTGGCGTAAGTGAAATCCTGTGCCGGCGCGATTTGTGTCTGGCTGACCATTGGCAAGCTGAATTCGACGGGGTCTTCGACCGTGCTCAAGCTGATGGCTGAGCCTTCGCGCTGCATAATGTGGCAAAGCGACGAATACATCGCGCTGGTTTTGCCGGAACCGGTCGGACCGGTGAAAAGCATCAAGCCGCTGGAACGTTTCAATAATTTCAACAAACCGTTCAACGTGGCGTCATCGAAGCCGAGTGTGCTCAAATCAAAACGCCGGTCGCGCGGGTCGAACAGGCGCGCGACAATTTTCTCGCCGCGCGTCGTGGGAAAAATGGAGACGCGCAATTGCACACCGTCCAATTCCGGACCCGCCACCACCGTTCCATCCTGCGGTGTTCCGGATTGATACGTCACGAGATTGGCTATGACCTTGAAGCGCATGGAAATTTTATCCAGCAGGTCGAGCGGCAAATGCGCCACCTCGACGAGCACGCCGTTGACGCGGGCACGCACGGCGATGGATTTTTCCCAAGGCTCGATGTGAAGGTCGCTCGCGCCAAGTTTGCTGGCGTCCTGCACCATGGCATTGACGAGCACGGGAATCTCAAGCTGTTGCGCCGCGCTGTCGGATTGAAAATATTGAACCGTGTAACTCATTTTCCGATTTGCGTTTGCCGCAGATTACGAGGGGCAATTTTGAATTGCAAGAAATGGATTTGAATTGCCGCAAGACGCCGATGATTTAACCTGTCAATGTGAACTGGTTTATTGACCGGCATTTCTTTTTGCTCGCCGTGATTCTTTATGGCGGGAGCACGGTCTATTCTGTTTTTTTGTGGCGCCGCGGATTTCGCCGCGATGACCACGTAAATTATTTTCTTTTGCTCGCCGCATTTACGCTGCATACGACGGCGATGGTTCTGCGCGGGTTCAATTTCAAACAATGTCCCGTCAACAATCTTTACGAAGCGATGACATTCATCTCGTGGACAATTGCCGCGGCGTATTTGGTCATCGGCCTGGCGCATCAATTGCGATTTCTCGGCGCATTCGCGTCCCCAATTTTATTCGGCATCGGCGTTTTTGCGCTTATGCCATCGCTCGACCCGCCGCATTTGCCCGGCGCGCAACCGGATTTTTCCAACGGACTCGTCAGCCTGCACGCCTCGACAATTCTTCTAGCTTACGGCGCATTTGGGCTGGCGGCGGTTTCCGCAATCATGTTTCTCACGCAGCAACACGATTTGAAATTTCACAAGCTTCGCGCCGTTCTTTCATTGCTGCCGCCGATTCAACGGCTCGAAATTGTCACGTTTCGCCTCGCACTGGCGGGATTTGTTTTATTTACCATCGGTCTGGCAATTGGAACGGCTTTGCCAAAAAAACCGGGCGAAACATTTCTATCCGACTCAAAAACGCTTTGGTCAATCTTCATGTGGCTCGCTTACGTCGTGCTCATCGCCGCGCATTGGCGGCGCGCGCAATCCAATCGTGCGTTTGCCATCAGCGTTGCCGTCGCATTCGCGTTTTTGCTGCTGACATTTTGGGGAACGAATTTGCTGTCCGGTTTACATCATCAATGAAAATTGTCGTTATCGGCTTGAGCCATCACACGTCGCCCGTGGAATTGCGGGAACGATTCGCTTTTGCCGAAAGCAAAATTCCCGACGCGCTGAAGTCGCTGCGTGAAAATGGAATTGCCAATGAAGCCGTGATTCTCTCGACGTGCAATCGCGTGGAAATTTACATCGCCACACAAGCTGAACCTTCCAAGGCATTTGCTGCCCTCGAACAGTTTCTCGTTCAATCTGCCAATGCGGCTGAACATGGTGGCCGTCCGCAAGGACTTTACTCGTTTGCCGAGCCGCAAAGCCTTCAACATTTGTTCAAAGTTGCCTGCGGTCTCGATTCGATGGTTCTCGGCGAAACGGAAATTCTCGGTCAATTGAAGGACGCCTACGAACTCGCGCACAAAAATAATTTCACCGGCGCGCGATTGAACAAAGCATTTCAGCGCGCGTTCAACGTCGCCAAGCATGTGCGAACGGAAACAAATATCCAGCGCGGCAGCGTTAGCGTCGCGAGCGTCGCGGTTGAGCTGGCAGAAAAGATTTTCGATTCGCTAAGCGGTCGCGAGGTTTTAGTCATCGGCGCGGGCGATACGAGTGAGAAAGTGGCGCGCGCATTGTTTTCGCGCGGGGCAAGAAGCATTGTCGTTGCCAGCCGTTCATTTGAACGCGCGGAAGTTCTGGCGAAGGAATTTTCCGGACGCGCTGTGAAGTTCGACGATTGGGCAGGGGAGTTTGAGAAGATTGACATCGCCATCAGCAGCACGGCCGCGCCGCATCACATTTTGAATGCGGTGAAATTGCAGCCGATGATGAAGCATCGCAAAGACCGTCCGTTGCTGCTGATTGACATCGCCGTGCCGCGCGACATTGACCCGGCTGTGAATTTTTTGGAAAACGTTTATCTCTACAACATTGACGATTTGCAGGCGATTGCCGACGACCATTTGAAACAGCGCAAACTCGAAATTGAGCGGTGCGAAAAAATTATTTCAGAAAAAGCGGAGTCGCTTCTAGGCGCGCGAAATGGAAATCTTCATTTGCGTCCTGCGTTGGAATAAATTTACGTCATAAAATGGTTGCGCTGCGCGCTTGTGTTTGTTGACATAAATGCATGAAATCTATTTTGCTTCTTACGATTCCGGCAGCTTTGGTTTTTGCTGTTGCAACAAATTCTTTCGGCGCGGATGGCAAAGCCGTTTACACGGCCAATTGTGTCAAATGCCACGGCGCGGACGGCAAAGGACAGACGAAAATGGGGAAGCGATTGGAAATCCGCGATTTCACGAAAGCTGAAACATGGAATTCTTTTGACGACGACGAGGCGTTCAAGGCGGTGAAGGACGGCATCACGCGCAACGGCGAAAAAGTGATGGGCTACAAAATGCCCGACGACGACATCAAAGCGTCCATCGCTTACATGAAATCACTGCAAACGACGAACGCGCCCGCCGCCGATTCGACTGCGGCAAAATGACCGGCTGAAAACGCGCTTGCCATTTAATCGGCGGATTGCTAATTAACCGTCTGGTTACATGGCGGAAAAAAAGGCGCACAAATCCGGTTCACAAGGCGGGACAATTATTCAATTGAATCTTGTCGGCGTTGTCATTTTCAGCATTGCGCTTGTAGCTGCTTCGGCGTTGGTCACTTACGGCTTGATAAAAACCCGCTCGGGCGAAATTCCAAAAATCACATCCGCGTCGTCCACGACAAATCTGGACAGCGCTGACATAGAGCAAACCAACCAGCCGCCGTCGGGACAATTGGTTGTCCGTCAAATCGAATTGGAGCAGCCGGAAGAATACGTCGCTTACGAAACGACGACAAATCAGATTGAACGCTGGGTTTTTGAAAATATGTCGCTGGAACAAACGCGCGCGGCGATGCAATCGGCGGGCGTTGCTGAAAACGAAATCCAGCGGGCGTTATCCGCGCCGATGCTGGCGACGCAGAATGGAAGCACCGTTATCACGCCGGACGATGAATTGATTTTTTCGCTCGAACCGCAAACGCGCGCCAAATTGTATAACGTGCTGGCGCGTTCGGATGCCAACGAATTTATGCGCTTTCCATTTGTGTTCGGCACGAACGGATTTGAAGAACGGTTTGGCATCGACAAACTGAGCGGGGAAACTTATGCGTCGTTGAAAAAATTAATTTATCGGCGCGGCGACGTTGAATGTTTTAGCGATTTAGCCACCATGCTGCGCATCATTTCCGACAACGACGAGCGATTACGTTTCGTCAAAGCCTTGTCGCGACAAACCGCTTTGCTCGTTGGCATTCGCGTTTGGCCGGACACGGACATTGATAAAATTATCCAGTATTGGAGCCGGCCAACCGGCGTGCGATTAATTGACACGCGGCCGTTGCTCGAATCGCTCAAGCGGCGCGATGGTGGCGGCGCGGCGGGCATTTTATATTTTCTGCCGCCATTTGCGCGCGAACGGCTTTACACTTATCCGCTGCCGTCGCAACCCGGCGACCCGGCAATTGATTGTCATTGGAGCACGATGAATTTTTTCAATGAAGTTCCCGACAACCGTTTTTCAGACCCGAAATTTATTTCCGCCTACATCGCGACGAATTATTATCAAATCGCCAAGCCGACGGCTTACGGTGACATCATCTTGCTGATGGACGGCAAAAATGAAGCAATTCATTCCGCGGTTTATCTGACGGACGACATTGTTTTCACCAAGAACGGAAACAATTTTGCGCAGCCGTGGATGTTGATGCGTCTGCAGGATTTGGAAGCCGAATACACTACGGACGTTGCGCCGCGAGTTGTCGCTTATCGCAACAAGAGCTGGTGAGCACAATTTTCATTCGAGTATGCAGAAACCTGCCTTGCAACAGGCGATTGCTTCGGTAAGCTTTTTCTTCGTTTCATGAATCCAAAAATCAATTTGGGGAAATTTTCGCTCGGCATGGGCGACCGCTTCGCGCATCAGGCCAAAGCGCAACTTCAAGCCTGCGTTCTCGCCGAAAAAAATGGCGCGCACGTCACGCCCGTCTGGAACAAATCCAATCGCGAACACACGATTATCGGCTCCGAACCCGCCAGTGTCCGGGCCGCCGCGCAAAAAGCCGTCAAAGAACTCGGCTGGAAAAAGCCGTGGCACATTGACGCCGACCATATTCGCCTCGAAACCGTGGACAAATTTTTGGACTCGTCCGATTTTTTTACAATTGATGTCGCCGATTCCATCGGAAAATCCGCTTCATCCGAGGCGATTGAAAAATTTCTTGGGCATCACCCCGAACTCGTCGGCAAAATTGTGATTCCCAATGCCAGCGACGCTTTCAAAGTTTCGCGCGCGGACGCCGAGCGCATTGCCGCAAAATATCTTTTCGCCGTGCAGGAAGCTGGAGGGATTTATCGCCACATCGCCGAAAAAAAAGGCGACGGTAAATTTATTACCGAAGTTTCGATGGACGAAACCGACTCACCGCAAACGCCGCCGGAATTGCTGATGATTCTCGCCATGATGGCCGGTGAAAAAATTCCATTGCAAACCATCGCGCCCAAATTTACTGGCCGCTTTAACAAAGGTGTGGATTACGTTGGCGACATCAAACAGTTTGAAAAAGAATTCAATGACGACCTCGCGGTGATTGCCTACGCCATTCGCGAATATAATCTGCCCGACACGCTGAAATTAAGCGTTCATTCCGGCAGCGACAAATTTTCCATTTACGCGCCCATCCGCCGCGCATTACAAAAATTTGAAGCCGGGTTGCACATCAAAACCGCCGGCACGTCGTGGCTGGAAGAGTTGATTGGGTTGGCCGAAGCCGGCGGCGAAGGATTGAAGTTAGCAAAAGAAATTTATGCCGACGCGCTCGACCATAAAGACGAATTATGCGCGCCTTATGCCACGGTAATTGACATTGACGCAAAAAAATTGCCGACGCGCGAGCAGGTGAGCGGCTGGAATTCGCAGCAATTTGTCTCTGCGCTGCGGCACGACCAAAAATGCAAAGATTTCAATCCGCATTTTCGCCAATTGCTGCACGTCGGTTTCAAAATCGCGGCCAAGAAAGGCGACCGTTATTTGAAAATGCTCGAAAGCTGTGAAGATTCCGTCGCCCGCAACGTCACGACCAATCTCTACGACCGCCATTTGAAGCCGCTGCTCGGACTTTAATTAAGCCGCGCCGGATTTTTTGCCGTTATTTTTTCCAGCGGCCAAAAAATCCAAATATTCGACCAATTGCGTTTTCATTTCTTTGCGCGGAACAATGGCGTCAATCAATCCGTGGTCGAGAAGAAATTCGGCGGTCTGAAATCCCGGCGGCAATTCCGCTTGCGTCGTGTCTTTAATCACGCGCGGGCCGGCAAAACCAATCATCGCGCCCGGCTCGGCGAGAATCAAATCGCCGAGACTCGCGTAACTCGCCATCACGCCTGCCGTTGTCGGATGCGTCAAAATGCTGATGTAAGGCAATTTTTTTTGCGCGTGATACGCGAGTGCGGCGGAAGTTTTTGCCATTTGCATCAGGCTGAACATCCCTTCATACATGCGCGCGCCGCCGCTGGTGGAAATGATGACGACCGGCAATTCTTTTTCCGTGCCGCGTTCGATGAGCCGCGTCAATTTCTCGCCGACGACTGAACCCATCGAGCCGCCGAGAAAATTGAAATCCATCACGCCGAGCGCGACGCGATGCGCGCCGATTTTTGCGAGGCCGGTGATGACGGCGTCTTTGAGCGTCGTATTTTTTTTGTAGGCTTCGAGTTTTGATTTGTAAGTGGACGCACCTTTGAAATTCAAAATATCCACGCTCGTCATTGCGGCGTCCATTTCCTCAAACGTGCAGGTTTCAACGAGCGAATGAATGCGTTCGCGCGCGCTGATTTGGAAATGATAATTGCATTTCGGACAGACTTTCAGATTTTCGTCCAATTCCTTGTCGAAAATCATTGCTGCGCAAGTCGGACATTTCGCCCACAAACCTTCGGGGATTTCTTTTTTCCTGGATTTGCCGCCGGACAATTTCGGCTTTCTCGGCAGCGATGTCGTCTTGACGGGCGGCGGCGTGAGCGCCGGCTCGACGTTTTCAAACCCGATGTTCTTTTTTACGAACGAGGTCGTATCCATGGAATACAAATGATATTCGATTTACAATCCACGCGCAACCGTCCAAACACAAACCTCACCCGCACCGGCCTTGCGCAAAATCTTCGCGCACGCGCTCGTTGTCGCGCCTGTCGTGAAAACGTCGTCGAGCAAAATAATTTTTTTGCCGTCCAATTTTATCCCGTCGCAAATCGCGAAGGCATTTTTCATGTTGGAAGCGCGTTGTTCTTTCGTTAAACGCGTTTGCGTCAACGTCGGCTGGACTCGGCGAAGTAATTTTGTGTTAACAGGAATTTTCGTCGCGGTGCTTAAATGATTTGCCAATCGTTCCGCCTGATTAAATTCGCGCTCTCGTTCTTTCGTTGGGAACAACGGAACCGACGCAATGAAATCCCATTTTTGATTTCGCAAAACAGGTAGCGCTTCACGCAGCAACAAATCGGCGAGAAACGGCTCGAACCACAAATGCCGTTGGTATTTATAGCGATGAATAATTTCCAGCACAGCCGTTTTGGCGACAACGGCTGAACGCGCGGATGAGAAATGCAAATCCATTTCGCGGCAATTCGTGCATTCAAATTTGGTCGTGATGTCGCCTTCAAATGGCAAGCCGCAGCGTTCGCAAAACGGCGGACGGATAAACCGCACTTGTTGCCAGCAATTGGAGCAAACGAAACCGTTTCCAGCCGTCGTGCGTTCGGTTTGGCAAAGTTGACAGATTTCGGGATAGAAAAATGCAGTCGCGGCGTTCAGCCAATTGCCAATTGTTGTGACCGTTGCGCTCATTTGATTGTGTAGGGCAATCGTTTCTGCAGCGGCAAAAATTGAACAACAATCAACGTGGCAATCAGAATTAAAAACGCAAGCCAGCCATCCACTATTTTTGCGCTGCCCCAAAATGAATTTGTTACGCTTGCGGGCTGAATTGTCAATTTGCCAAAACTTTGCAGGACAAAAATCCAACTGCCATGCAAGCCGATGGAAAAATACAAATTGCCGGTGCGTTGGTAGGCGAGAGCGAGAATGACGCCGACAAGCGCTAAATTGAGAAATGCCGGCAGGAAATCGCCAAAATCAAAAAGCTTTGCGAGTAAAACAAATCCCGAATTCCAGTTCACCGGGCTGGCAATATCCGCACGTTTCAGAAAATGCAGCAACGCAAATATCAAACTGCTGGCGATTAACGCAATTGGCCAGCCGAAAACACGTCGCAATCCACCGAAAATTGCGCCACGAAATAAAATTTCTTCCAGCGTGCCGACGACAACTGCCGCGCCGAGCGCGGAAAAAATGACGCCGACAATTTGATGCGCGGTTGCGTTTGAATTAAAGCTGCGCGCGCCAAAACCAATTTGAATTCCGGCGACAATTGCGAGTGAAATAATTCCGACCACAATGCCGCCGAAAAGTTTTTTAATTTGTCCACCGTAAGGCGGAACGATTCCGACTTCTTGCGGCGACGTTGCGCCGAGTGCTCGCATGAGCGGCCAAATGCCGATGAGCGCGAGAATTAAAAATGAGCGGTCAAGGTAGCGATGAAACGGCGCGGCGGCGATTTTCGGAAATCCGTTTGAAAACAATTGCGCCAAATGCCAGAGCCATGGGGCAATCAACGCGCCGCCGATAAAAACGAAAGCGAGATAAATGAGCAGCGCGCGGAGAGGTCGCATGAGCGGATGTTATTTTTTTTGCCGCCGGACGCAATCGGATTTCGTCTAAAAATTCAGCGCGACGAAAATCTTTCGCTCGCGCGACGAAATTTTCTGTATTAAAATGATTGAGATGGCCACTGGTTCACAGGCAGCATTCGCGGAGGCGCAAATTCCAGAGCGTTTTGGCGACCGCTTTACGCTTCACGAACTTCTCAACAGCGGCGGCATGTCGGAAATCTGGCTCGTCACCGATTCGCGCAATAAACCTTACGCGTTGCGCCGGCTGAAAAAGAATTTGAAATTCAACTGGCTGGCACGGCGGCGTTTCAATCGCGGCTGCGAAATTTTGTCGCAAATCAACGACAGCGATCACATCGTCGGCTACGTCGAGCATGGCAAACTGGAAGGCGTGCCTTACATGTTGATGGATTATGTCGAGGCGGAAAATTTGAAGGAGCTTTTTGCGCGCGGCGACCCGTTGCTGGCGGAAAATGCGGCGCAGATTTTGATTGATGCGGCGACGGGTTTGAACCACGTGCATGAGAGCGGTTACATGCATTTGGATTTCAAGCCGGAAAATATTTTGGTATCGCGCAACGGCACCGTGCGATTGATTGATTTTGACATGGCGCAGCCGCTGCCGGAAAAGCCGAAGAAATTTTCCAAGAACCCCGGCACGCCCGGTTACATGGCGCCGGAACAATTGCAGCGCCGGCCGATTGACGGGCGTGTGGACATTTTTGCATTTGGCGTGGCGGCGTATGAATTAATGACAAATCTCAAGCCGTTTCCGGGCGACACGCCCGCGGAAATTTTGGCTGCGCAATTGGAGCCGCACAATCCGACGCCGATTCGCGAGCACAATCCCGACATTCCCGCGCCGTTGGAAAAAATTATTTTGAAATGTCTCGCACGCGAGCCGGAGCGGCGTTATCCCTTCACGAGCGTGCTGCTGCGGGATTTGCAGGGCGTGCTTTACATTTAGAAACGGATGTCGAACGTGAGTCCTGCGCCGGTGTTCAAGTTGTGAAAACTTGTGGAGTTGGCGGTGGTTTTGTAATCGGAATTCTGCACCTGATAATCTACAAAAAGGCGCGCGGCAAAATTTTTGTTGAATTGGTAAATCAGCGTCGCGCCTAAATCGTTGAGCAAATCGCTGCGTCCGCTTTCCCGCTTGGTAGTAATATCAGAATAGCCGGGGTAGTAAGTGTATTGAATTCGATAAAACGGCTGGACAATTAATTTAGGCGCGACGAGATAGGCGAGCGAAAATGAAAAGGTGTTGTCGAGACGGTCGTTGGTGTTGCGTCCTTCAAGATTATTTGTCGCCGGCTCGGGCAAGGCGGGAATTTCGGTCGCATGATAGGCGATTTGATAACCTGCGATGAAAACGGTCTTGTCGTCGAGGATGAACATGCGACGAACGCCGGCTTCGGGTAAAAATTCGTGATAGACTTCATTGTAACGCGCCTGGCTGAGCAACCGTGTATAATCCAATTCACCGTAAAATTGCCAGTCGTGAAGGGTAAATTTGCCGCCTGCGAACGCTGTTTGGGCGTCGAAATCAAGGCCGCTCAAATTATTGTCCTCGCCTAAATCGTAGTTGAACCATTGGCTGCGAAATCCGATTGTCGGCGCAAATTGTCCGGGGCCGAGCGGCGTTGCATCCGGCGCATACGCGGCTTGAATCGTGTTCACAAATAAAGTGGAACTTTGCTTTTGCGAGTCGGAAAGAAAAGCGTTTTTCGTGTAAAAAAATTGGCTGTCCGCAGTGACTTCGAACAAATTCCGGCGCGG
>JAJPKI010000072.1 GCA_021323835.1 Verrucomicrobiota bacterium
TTCCGATCTCGGTCGTTTGTTGCTGTGAATTGACTTTCACGAAGCCGCGCTCGTCCAATTCAATTTTCGTATTTGCCAAACCCAAATCTTTGCTGTTCGCCACGCGGCCAACCGAGACGAGCACGCGGTCATAAAGTTCTTCAACTTTTTTACCGTCAAATTCCATCGTCACGTTGATTTGTTTTCCGACCGTCGCCATTTTTATGACTTTGGCCTTCAGTCGGATTTCTTTGAAAGATTTTTTGGCATTGGCAATGACTGGCCGGGTCAAATCCGGGTCTGCGCCGGTCAAAATATTTTCCGCCGCTTCGACGCAAACAATTTTGCTGCCGAGTGCAGCATAGACAAATCCCAATTCCATTCCGATGTAACCGCCGCCGACGACGAGCAAATTTTCCGGCACATCGGGAATTTCCAGCGCTTCCGTCGAAGTCATCACGCGCGGATTTCCCAAATCAAACGCCTTCGGCATCGCAGGCAGCGAACCGACGGCGAGAATCGCCTTATCGTATTCTATGAATTGCTGGCCTTTGTCCGTCTCGACGCGCAATTTGTTCGAGCCTTCAAAATATCCGCGTCCGGCAATGACCGTCACGCCGCGCATTTTCGCCAGTGTTGCCACGCCGCCGCTCAACTTGGCGATAATTCCATCCTTCCACGCGCGCAATTTTTCCAATTCGACTTTCGGTTCGGTGAAAGAAATTCCGCGATGCGCCGATTCGCGCGC
Organism: Verrucomicrobiota bacterium; assembly: GCA_021323835.1. Taxonomy (GTDB): domain Bacteria; phylum Verrucomicrobiota; class Verrucomicrobiia; order Limisphaerales; family UBA11358; genus UBA11358. Next base: position 728 of record JAJPKI010000072.1, read on the forward strand.
GTTTACGATTTGATGCGTGGCGTAAAGCAATGCCTTCGATGGAATACAGCCGCGATTCAAGCAAACGCCACCGAGTTTTTGTTCGCGTTCGATGAGAATTACTTTCTTGCCCAAATCCGCAGCGTAAAATGCTGCGGCGTAACCGCCGGGCCCCGCGCCGACAACGACAATTTCTGTTTTAATTGAGTCCATGAATTAAATTTTAACTCCGTCTTCTTTGAAATTTTCCAACGCGGAAACTAAATCCAAAACAAACCGCGCCGCATTTGCGCCGTCGGCAACGCGATGGTCGTAACTCAACGCCAGCGGCGTCATCATACGCGCTTCAATTTTTCCATCGCGCACAACGGCCTTCATCGCGCCGCGACCGAGTCCGAGAATCGCGACTTCCGGTTTGTTGACAATCGGCGTGAAATGTCCGCCACCAATCGCGCCTTGATTTGAAATTGTGAAACTGCCGCCTTTCATTTCGTCGCCGGAAATTTTCCGGTCACGTGCTTTGGCCGCAAGCTGTTCCAATTCCTTCGCCAAATCCAAAATGGATTTTTTGTCCACATCGCGAATCACGGGAACCATCAAGCCCAATTCCGTGTCCACGGCGATGCCAAGATGAAAATATTCTTTGATGACAATTTCGTTGGCGACTTCGTCGAGGCTTGAATTGAAAATCGGATGTTTCTTCAACGTCTCGACGACCGATTTCAAAATCAACGGCGTCAACGTCAGCTTCACGCCTTTTTTCTCGTAAGCCGCGCCGAATTTTTTGCGCAATTCGTTCAACCGCGTGAAATCTGCTTCGTCAAATTGCGTCACGCGCGCGACGGAACTCCAACTTTCCGTCATGCGCCGGGAAATAACCTGGCGCAACGGCGACATTGGTTTCTTTGAAACCGGACCGAATTGCGAAAAATCAATTCGTTCGGCAACGGCCGGACGCATTCCAATTCCGCCGCCGGAAGTTTTCGCTTTTGCCGCCGCTGAAATCAATCGCTGGATGTAATGGCGTAAATCGCCGACAACAATTCGTCCGCCGGATTCGCTGCCGCGCACTTTGCGCAAATCAATTCCCAATTCTCGCGCCATTTTGCGGACGGATGGCGATGCGACCGGCTCGGCATTTGAAATTTCGCCATCTTCATCCGCCTCTCCCATTTCTTCTTCAACTGATGTTGCCGCTTTTTTGGTTGCAGATTTTGCCGCCACCGCAGGCGCAGCGGTCGGAGTGCCGCCGGTTTCATTTACCGAAATCAGTTTTGCTCCCACGCTGACGCGGTCGCCATTCTTTACAAAAATCGCAGCGACAGTGCCAGAAGCGGTCGAGGGAATTGACGCGACGGCCTTTTCATTTTCCAATTCCAAAATCGCCTGGCCCTTGGCCACCGTGTCGCCTTCTTTGACGAAGACATTCACGACGACGCCGGAATCAGCGCCTTCACCTAGCTTGGGAAGTTTTACGTCCATAAATTCGAACGGATAGCTTGAAGAAAATTGCTGCCGTTTTCCAGCAATAATTTACGGTAGAACCTTCGCTAACAGTTTAGATAAGCTGCGGCTGAACTTTTTCAGGGTTCACACCCAAATCTTTGATGGCTTGCGCGACAATCTCGCGACCAATGAGATTTTTTTCGGCGAGCACGTAGAGCGTGCCAATAACTGTGCTCTCCGCGTCCACTTCAAAAAATCTTCGCAGCCTTGCGCGCGTGTCGCTGCGACCAAAGCCGTCCGTGCCGAGCGTGAACAATCCGCCCGGAACCCACGGCGCAATCTGGTCGGGCACGGTGCGGATGTTGTCGGAAACGGCGATGAATGCGCCCTGCTCTTTTGCCAAAAGATTTTCGACGTAGGATTTCTTCGGCGCTTCGGTGGGATGCAACATGTTCCATTTCTGGCAACGAATGGCGTCGGTGCGAAGCAATTTGTAACTCGTCGCGCTCCAAACATCGGCGCTCACGCCATATTTTTCCGCGAGAATTTCCTGCGCTTTCAATGCGGACAAAATAATCGGCCCGCTGCCGAGAATGTGCGCTTTGATTTTTTTGCCTTCCGCGCCGGATTTGAATTTATACAAGCCTTTGAGAATTCCGTCTTCAACGCCGGATGGCATCGGCGGCTGCGCGTAATTTTCGTTGTAGAGCGAGAGATAATAGAAAATGTCTTCGCCTTCGGCATACATGCGGCGTAATCCATCAGCGATGATGACCGCGAGTTCAAATCCGAACGCGGGGTCGTAAGGCAAACAGGTCGGAATGGTGCTGGCGTGAAGCAAGCTGTGACCGTCCTGGTGTTGTAAGCCTTCACCGTTCAAAGTGGTTCGACCGGCAGTTGCGCCGAGCAAAAAGCCGCGCATGCGGATGTCGCCCGCGAGCCAGAATAAATCACCGGTGCGTTGCGGACCGAACATCGAATAGTAAATGTAAAACGGAATCATCGGCACGCCATGCGTCGCGTAACTCGTGCCTGCGGCGATGAGCGAGGCCATCGAACCGGATTCGGTGATGCCTTCTTCCAAAATTTGTCCGTCCTTCGCTTCGTGATAATACAGCAGCGATTCCTTGTCCACCGGCTCGTAAAGTTGGCCTTTGTGAGAATAAATTCCGATTTCGCGAAATAGTGCGTCGAGACCACACGTGAGCGCTTCGTCAGGAATAATCGGCACGACATTTCGGCTAATGCTTTTTTGACGCAGCAAACTTCTCAACAAACCGCCGAACGCAGTTGTAGTGGAAATTTCCGTTGTCGAACCTTTGAAAAATTCGGCAAAAGATTCCAGCTTCGGCACGTCGAGCTTAATATTTTTAACGATTCGCGCGGGCAAAAATCCGCCGAGCGCTTTGCGGCGTTCGAGCAGATATTGAATCTCCGGACTATCGGCAGGCGGACGATAAAACGGCGTGTCGGCAATTACATCGTCGGAAACGGGAATCTCAAAGCGCTCGCGAAATTCGCGAAGCTCTTTTTCATTCATCTTTTTTTGCTGATGCGTGATGTTCTTGCCTTCGCCCGCTTCGCCGAGGCCGTAGCCTTTCACCGTGTTCGCGAGAATCACCGTCGGCTGGCCTTTGTGCTCCGTCGCAACTTTGTAAGCCGCATACATTTTCCGCGTGTCATGACCGCCGCGCAGAAGTTTTCGGATTTGGTCGTCGGTCAAATGATTGACGAGCGGCAGCAGTTCAGGATATTTGCCGAAGAAATGTTTGCGCGTGTAGCTGCCGGGTTCAACGGAATATTTTTGGAAATCGCCGTCCACGCATTCTTCCATGCGCTTGAGCAACAAGCCGGTTTTATCGCGCGCAAGCATTTCATCCCAATCGCAGCCCCAAATGACCTTGATGACGTTCCAACCCGCGCCGCGGAAAAGCCCTTCGAGTTCCTGAATGATTTTTCCGTTGCCGCGAACCGGGCCGTCGAGTCGCTGCAAATTACAATTGATGACCCAAATTAAATTGTCGAGATTTTCACGTGCGCCGAGCGTGATTGCGCCGAGCGTTTCCGGCTCGTCGCATTCGCCGTCGCCGAGGAACGCCCAAATCTTCGGCTCTGTGTTCCAATTCACCAATTTGCGCGCCTGCAAGTAACGATTAAACCGTCCCTGATACAGCGACATGATTGGACCGAGTCCCATCGAGACGGTTGGGAATTGCCAGAAGTCCGGCATCAAATACGGATGCGGATACGACGACAATCCACCGCCTTCGGCCAATTCCTGACGAAAATTTTGCAACTGCGCTTCGCTGATTCGCCCTTCGAGAAATGCACGCGCATACATTCCCGGTGCGGCGTGACCTTGAAAATAAACCAAATCACCGGGAAAATTTTCCGATGCGCCGCGAAAAAAATGATTAAAGGCAACTTCGTAAAGCGTCGCCGCCGATGCGTAAGTTGAAATGTGTCCGCCGACGTTCGTCGTGGCGTTGGCTTTGACGACCATCGCCATCGCGTTCCAGCGGCAAAGACTTTTGATACGCCGCTCCATTCGCCAGTCGCCCGGATACGGCGGTTGTTGCTCCGGCGGAATCGTATTGATGTAAGGCGTCGTCAGTCCGACTGGCGGACGCGGCGTCGCGCGCAATTGATTCGCAAATTTCTCGAGCAATTCGGCGGCGCGTTCAGGTCCCTCGCTTCTTAAAGCGCGGTCGAAAATGGATTGCAGCGAATCGGTTCCTTTGTCGCCGTTTCCGTTGCCGGACGGGCGATGCGAACCGTAAATTTCTTTTGTCTCAACTTTCACTGTGATTCAATTGCCTTGTGACGCGAATGCGTTCACCAGTTAAACCTAAATTTATCATCAACGCCAGCCAA
>JAJPKI010000135.1 GCA_021323835.1 Verrucomicrobiota bacterium
TTTCCGCTCTGGCTCGCGCCGGAACAGGTGCGCGTGCTGACGATTGGCGAGGACGAGCCGCTGCTGAATTACGCGAAGCAAATCGTGAATGAATTGCGCGGGAATTTCGTGCGCGTGGAAAGCGATTTCACGTCGAACAAAATCAACGGCAAGATTCAGGAAGCGGAAAAAGCGAAAGTCCACACGATGCTCGTCATCGGCGCGCGCGACATGGAAGCGGGAAATGTTTCCGTCCGCTTGCACGGCAAGGGCAACGTCGGCGCGAAGCCGAAGGGCGAAGTGATTGCGGAAATTTTGGCGGCAATCAAAGAACGACGCGCGTAATTTTATTAAACGGCTCGCGAGGACGCTCGCCCACCGATTGCATTCGGCTTGCAAATTCCCCGAAAAACGAGTTTGCTGGTTTATCACCGATTCAGACGTCGGCAAATTGCGACGAAAATAAAATTATGGCTGACTTTAAATTTTCCTGTCCCGGCTGCGGCCAGCACATCGCATGCGACACCGGCTATTCCGGCATGCAAATCAATTGCCCGACCTGCAAACAAAACATCGTCGTGCCGCAAGCGCCGGCCTCCGCCACGCCGCCGCCTGCTCCGCGAATTGCAACGCCTCCGCCACCGCCGTCATCGGCTCCGGGGCTTGCCACACGCGCCAGCACAACAGCTCCGGCTGCTGGGCAACGATTTTCCGGTGCGCCGGGCGCGGGTGCGCCGCTGCCGAAGAAAAAATCCGGCGCATTGAAAACAGTTTTGGTCATCGCGGCGGTGATTGTCGTGTTGGCGGCGCTGGGAGCTGGCGGTTGGTTCGGATATTCAAAATATAAATCCAGCCGCGGAACAAAAGCCAATCCCGCCGCGCAAGTGGCCACGCCCACGGCGCAGGCGACCATCCAGGCGTTAAGCATTTTGACGAAGGTGCGCGACGCATACACGAATTTGAACACGGTGAAATCCACCGGCATGGTGGAGTTATTTTTGGATATATCGAACATCACCGAAGCCGATGTGAGTGATACACTTTCGCCCGCCGCGCAAAAAAATCCGAACCGCCATCCGCCGGGCATGCCCAAAATCATTACGAACTATACAACGTTTTCGATGAAATGGTTGAAGTCGTCGAATTGGAGTTATTTCGCCGGCGATGCGATTTCAAAAGTGGACCGCCAGAATTTCTCCAACACGTTTGCATTTTGGAAATCGGACCAGGGACAATTCATGTTTCAGGATATGCACATGAAAGGAATCCCGCCGATGTATCGGCAAATGGCCGACAGCAACGCGCCCGCTGCGAACGCGGAACAAATCAAAGCGATGCAGGATTATTTTGCCAAATATTTTGGCGACCCGGCGAACATTTCAAAAATCGTCAAAGACCTCGGACAAACCGCTGACGAATCGGTGAACGGATTTGATTGCTACACGCTCACGGCAAGAGTGCTCGGCCAAAAAGTAAAGATGTGGGTGGACAAAACGACTTACATGATTCCGCAGTGGCAAATCACGCTCGGCGGACAATTAAGCGACGCCGACGTTGATGATGTATTTTCAGTTGTTGCCGGCGCATTCACTAATATTCCGGCAATGACGCTGAACATGATTAAAACTGAAGTAAAAAAACATTCGGCGGTGGCGACAAAAATTCGCGGCGTCATCACGTCAACGGCAAATACCATCGAAGTAAATCCGGCGCTGACGGCGGATGATTTCACGTATGACGTTCCGGCCGGCGTGCGGCTGGTTCCGATGTTCAATCCGGGGCAACGCACGCGACGAAATGTGCCGGCAAATCGCGTGGCAACTCCAGCAGCAACGACAAATGCTGCCGCGCCGCCGCAATAAATTTTCGACGTCGGGAAAATGGTTGCTACTCGCCAGAAAATTTTTTTTCTGTTAAATTTTTTTCATGGGACGCCAATGGCTTCATGCTAAACGATTGGTCGCCGGACTGAAAAAAGGCCGGACGACCGGCAAGCTCGTGCGCGAAATTTCCGTCGCTGCCAAAATGGGCGGCGCCGACCCGGCGATGAACGCACGGCTTTTCACCGCGATTGAAAAAGCGAAGAAGGAAAGCGTCACCAAAGACGCCATTCAACGCGCCATCAACAAAGGCGCGGGCATCGGTGATGACAAACTGGTGATGGAACATGTCGTATTCGAAGGCAAAGCGCCGCACAATGTGCCGGTCATCGTCGAAGTTTATACCGACAACGTGAATCGCACCGCGCCGGAAGTCCGCGTGCTGTTCAAAGATAAAGGCCAACTCGGCACGGCTGGCAGCAATAAGTTTCTGTTCGACCACGTCGGCATTGTCGAAGCCTTTCACGCGGACGCGAACATTGACCGCGAAGCTGCGGCGATTGAAGCGGGCGCAAATGAAGTTGAAAATCTTTCGCACGAACAAAATGACGACATTCCCGAAAATTCTGCCGGCGCAAAATTTATTTGCGAGCGCACCGCTGTCGCCGCCGTTGCCAAATGGCTTTCGCAAAACGGCTGGACGGTTGTGACTAGCGAAATTGGATTTTTGCCGAAACAATTTCCGGAATTGACGGACGCGCAGCGCGCTGAAGTCGGAGAATTTCTGCAATCGCTCGACGACCACGACGACGTGCATCGCGTCTGGGCCGCGGTGAAATGATTTCGCAATGCTGCACGTTTACTGGTCAACGTTTGCGGAATTGATTCGAACGCCGTTTGAAAATACTGCGCTGATTTGGGGAATTGTCCCGTTATATTTCGGTTTGCTGCTAAACGAACTGACTTCCGACAAATCCACTTTTCGCACGGCGATTCAAACCGGATTCAGTTTTCTTTGGGCCGGCGCGCAATGGATTTGGCCGTATTTTAAAACGCATGGAATTGATACGCCGCAAATCGAATGGAACGCGCTTACGCCGGTGAATTGGCTCGTCACATTTTTGGTAATTGCGCTCGGCGTAATTGCAATAATCAGCGGTCTGCGCAAAAAATTTCCGAGACATTTGCGCTTCGTCGGCCACACGCGATTTGCAAATTATTTTATGATTACCATTTTTCCGATTCAGGCGCACATTGGCATGGATTGGACGTGGAACCGGTTTGTGGCAATTGTTTTATTTGCCGTCCCGATTTGGCTGCTGCTGCATTTTGGATTAATGCCGCTCCGCAATCGCTAAATTTTTTTGATTCCGCGCTGCCACAAATCAAAATGGTAAAGCGCGACGACGACGAGCGAGTGCCCGATTTTTTCGTCCGCGACCAATTTTGGAATTTCCGAAACCGGCACAAGCCGCGTAATCAAATCTTCGCCATGGTCAAATTCCACGCTGTGCTTCAATTGGCAATTTTCCACGAGCACGGTGTAAGTGAAATTGTTCAAAATCGCCGGATTGGAATGAATTTTTCCGAGCAGCCGCGCATTTTCACCTTCATAACCGGTTTCTTCGCGCAATTCGCGCACGGCAGTTTTCACGGGGTCGGTTTCACTCGCGTCCATCATGCCGCCGGGAATTTCCAGTTCCACCGTGTTCGAGCCGTGACGGTATTGCTCGACCATGACGATTTGTTTGTCCGGCGTTAACGCGATGACATTGACCCAATTAACGGAATCGAGGACAAAAAAATCATGCTCCTTACCCGTGCGCGGAGAAATTTTGAAATCCGAACGCAATTTGAAAATGCGGAAATCGCCAAGCAATTTAGAACGGATTTTTTTCCAGGGCTGAATCATTTTACTTTGGCGCCGCCCAACCTTGTCGCATCAGCGCGAGCAAATGTTGCAGCGCTTCGTCGTAAGTTTTTTTCTTCTGCTCAGCCAATTGCTTCGCGCGCTTGTCCAATTGCGCGGCCATTTCCGAAGATTTTTCCGCCGGACAGCCGAGTGCGGCGAGAATTTTCGCGAGTTCGGAAATTTCCACAATCATTTCACGGAATCCGCCGAAACAATTTTCACGCTGACGAGCGTTTGCTTTGTTTTCGGCCGGTCGCCGGGAAGCGTCGGCGTGGTTGCGATTTTTTCGAGCACGTCGTCGCCTTTAATCAATTTGCCGAACGCCGTGTATTGCCGGTCGAGAAAGCGCGGGTCGCCGTGGCAGATAAAAAATTGCGAGCCGGCCGAATTTGGATTTTGCGAACGCGCCATCGAAAGCACGCCGCGCACATGCGGCTTGTCGTTGAACTCGGCTTTGATTTGATAGCCTGGCCCGCCCGTGCCCCAGAGACCTTCTTTGGAATCGTCTTTGGTGTTTGGGTCGCCGCCTTGAATCATGAAATCTTTGATGACGCGATGAAAACACGTGCCGTCGTAAAAGCCTTGCTTTGCGAGTTTTTTAAAATTTTCAACGTGGCCCGGCGCAACGTCCGGCCAAAATTCGAGGACCATTTCGCCCGCGCTGGTGGTGAGAATTGCAACTTCGTTCATAAAATGATTATGGAGTTTGTTTGTCGTTCTTTGCGGGCAATTCCGTTGCGACGATAGTCGCGGACTTAATGTAATCCAAATTCGGAAAATTCTTTTTCAAATAATCGTTGCCTTCCATTTGGATTTGGCCTTGGTTTGGAGTCTCGCCATATTCGGAATTAATTTTGTCCACGACATCCATTCCTTCAACAACTTTGCCGAACGGCGAAAAACCTTGTCCGTCGAGAAAAGTATTATTGCCAAAATTGATAAACAATTGCGTCGTGCGCGTGTTTGGTCCGGCAGTCGCAAAAGTAATTGTGCCGCGCGTATTGCTGCCTTTGACGGCGTCGTCAGGAATGTTCGCTTCACGCCATTTCGCGGAAATGTTCGGGTCGCCGTGAATTCCAAATTGAACCATAAATCCGGGCACGACGCGGAAAAATGCCAAGTCTTTGAAATAGCCGGACTTGACCAAATTATAAAAACGGTCGGCGCCAGTTGGCGCGAGTGCGCGTGTGATTTCGACAACGAATTTCCCTTTCGTCGTGTCGAATTGCGCTTTGAAAGTTTCCGGCGCTTTTTCAGTGAGCTTTGCGGGGTCGGCGTAAGCAGCAGATTTTGTGTCTTGAGCTTTGGCTGCGACAACGGCGGCAAGCAGGCCGAACGCTAAAATCAAATTAAGTGTTTTCATGGCCGCGCAATTTTCCATGCCTGCGGCCAAAAGTCACGGAATTATTTTTTGCCCATCGTCCGCGTAATCAGGCTGCTTTGGTCGGCGCGACGTGAACGAAAGACAAATAAAATTCCCAGCGCGATTGCGCCAATTAAAAATCCCGCCGCCAGCGCGAGGGTGCCGTTGTGGCCGTCGCTCGAATTCCCGGAAGCGACGGAATTGGTCGGCGTAAGATTGGCGTCGAGTTCTTTTGGCAGCGAATTGGTTGCAGCTTCTGTTTGAGGTGCATTTGTGGGCGCGGAATTTATTGAAGTCGGAATAGCATTCGCCTTTGGCGCGGGCGAATTTGTCAGCACATAATGATATGCATCCCAATTTGTTTCCACGTGCGTGCCGATGAGAACCAGCGGCGAAACATTTTGCGGCGGCTGTGATTGCGGCGGCGGCGGAACGTTCACATTTATCACCGGCGGCGGATTGTTGACGATGACCGGCGCGGGTTTTGGAATCGGCTGAAATGGCGGCACGTTCACCATGCCGGGCGGAAAATTCACCGTGCAGACGATATATTTTCCCAGTTGCGTGCGCAAGACGATAACAAATGGCAGCTTCGATTTTTTCAACGCTGCTTCGCGCTCCGCGAAAACTCGATTGATGCCGTCATCGTAAGGCGTGCCGGTAAATTTGCTTTCACCGTCGCAAAAAATTAAAATCGTCAGTTGCGGCGAGCTTTCAATGACTTGATTCAGAGTATTGGTCAGCGCGGCAAAATTATTTGTCCGGGAAAAAGTTTGCCTGCCGACGAATTTATTGATTTCACCGGCAATGGACGCTGCATTTTCCGGCGACCAATTTAGCATCGGAAATTGGCCGGCGCGCAATTGATTGTCAATTGTCCAAACCCCGAGCGTATCGCCGGCGCGCATTTCACCGCGAATGCCAAACGCCAGAAGCTGGTTCAACTCCGACTGCGTCGCCTTGACGCGACTTTTCATTTCCGCCGAAGTGCTGAAAATGAAAAGAAAGCGGTTGTCCATTTGCAATTCGTCCTGCGCAACGTCCTGCGCAAAAATTTTCGGCGCAAATAAAAATCCCGCCAGCAACGCTAAAATAATTTGCGCCATGCGGAAAAGTTTTTTCAAAAATGTTCCGTTCATTTTGACCGTTTGAATTTATTTTGCTCCGTCCGGTTATGATTTTTCAAATCTTCCGACAAATCGTTCAGCGCATTTCCAATCATGCGAATGAAATTCGCGCAGCTCGCCACTGAACCGCCAAATCCGCCGACAATATCGCGCTCCGCAAAATCATCCGTCACCACCAGCACTTCGCCGTAATCTCGAAATCGCGCCGCCGCGCGTTCAATCAAATCGTCCGCCGTCTGTCCGGCGCGCGAAAATAAAACTTCCACCGCACGACTCGATTCATTTTTCGGCGTATTCTTTGGCGCGCCCGCGCCATCAAAGAAAATCGTAATCGGCTCGCCGGTGACATCGTGATACTGCGTCAGCATTTGCACCAATTCATCGCGCGCCCGCTCGGAATGTCGCGGCGCACCCGGCGCGAGTTCCGGCCAGTTGTGCAACAAACTGTAGCCATCCACGAGAATCCGCACCAGCGCCATAAATGAAGAATAACCATTTCCGGCGCGATGCAAACGGAAATTGTTTTTAACTCAAATCCGTTTATCCTGTTCAAAATTTCATGGCCAACGCCAAAACCATTTTACGCAACTCCAATTTCCGCATCGCGATGCTTGCACTCGTGATTTTTGCGTTCGACCAATTTACCAAACATCTTGTGTTGAAATCCCTTGGCGCTTATGACGAGCGCATCATCATTCCCGGATTTTTCAAATTCGTGCATTGGGGCAACACCGGCGCTGCGTGGAGCTTGTTCAGCGGCAACAACGGCGCGCTCGCGCTCGTCGGCCTGCTCGCGCTCGTCGCACTGTTTCTCACGCGGCATCATTTTGATTCGCACACGCTCATCGGCCAAATCGCGTTCGGCCTGATTTTTGGCGGCATCGCGGGAAATCTCGCCGACCGTTTGATTCGCCACGAAGTCGTGGACTTCATCCGTTTTTACATGCAATTGCGCGGAAGTAATAGCGAAATCGGATTTCCCGCATTCAACGTTGCCGATTCCGCTATTTGCACCGGTGTCGGTTTGATTTTCCTCATCACGTGGCGCAATGAACACAAGCCGAAAAAAACGGTCGAACCTGAAACCGGCTTCCAGCGCAAAGCAGATTGATTCTGCCAATGAATTCGCGCATGGAACATTTCATCGTTGAAAAATCTTTGCCCAAGGAACGGCTCGACAAATTTCTCTGCGAGAAATTTCCCGCCGCATCGCGCGGTGCGTTGCAGCGCCTCATCGAAGAAGGCCACATCCGCGTAAACGGCAAATTGGTGAAGCCAACACATTCGCCGCGAGCAGGCGACGAAATTAAAATTCATTGGCCGGAGCCGAAATCCGCCGAAGCGCTGCCGGAAAAAATCCCGCTCGATATTTTATTCGAGGACAAATCGCTGCTCGTGCTCAACAAACCCGCCGGGCTCGTCGTGCATCCCGCCGCCGGACACGAGGAACACACGCTCGTCAACGCGCTGCTGCATCATTGCAAAGGCTCGTTGAGCGGCATCGGAGGCGTGGCGCGACCGGGCATCGTCCACCGGCTCGACAAGGAAACCAGCGGCTGCCTCGTCGTCGCCAAAAACGACGAGACGCACCTTGCGCTTTCGAAACAATTTGCCGAGCGCAAAGTCAAAAAAATTTACAATGTGATTGTCTGCGGCGAATTGAAAAACGATTCCGGCGAAATCCGCGCGGCGATTGCGCGGCATCCGGCGCACCGCAAACGCATGGCCGCGCGCGATGACGATTCCGGTCGCGCGGCGCACACGAGTTACAAAATTATCGAACGGCTGAATTCCGCCACACTCGTCGAAGCGCAAATTCACACCGGACGCACGCACCAGATTCGCGTGCATTTCCAGCACATCAGCCATCCGCTCGTGGGCGACGACACTTACGGCGCGCGACAAAATGCGCGGTTGAAAGAATTGACGAATTACGCCGCGCCGCGCGTGATGCTTCATGCCAAAGAACTTTCATTTGTCCATCCGCGCACGGAAAAGGAAGTGAACTTTGAATCGCCGTTGCCGAAGGATTTTCGCGACGCGCTGAAATTTTTGCGCAGGTAGGGTTGCCTTGCCGAGGCGACCGCAATTTTAATTGGTAGGGTCGTTTCGCCGAAACGACCGGTTTCTGATTTTGACGGACGGCTCGGCGAGCCGTCCCTACCAAATTTCATCTTCCGCGCCCACACTTGCGCTTCAAGTCTGCGCAGGAAAATGTTTCTTCCAAAAAATTAAATTCTAAGCCTAAACACTTAAACTTTAAGTCTGCTTAATTAAGATTTAAGCCATCGGACTTTAGCTTTAAGTGTGACGACTTAAATGCAAAGTCCGCAGACTTTTGCCCATTTTATGCCTTTTTAAGATTTTTCTTGAAGGACATTGGCGTTTTGCTAAAAAAATTTGCGGTTAGGGACGTGTCACTCTTCGTGGATATAGGGCGACTTCAACGAAGGGTGAATGGAATAATCAGTTCGCCTGGGAAGGAAATCAAATATGGCAAACAACCCCGCAGAGTTGGAACAACAAATCACTGACATCACCAATGCCTGGACCGAGCTTGCGCCAGCCGCCACCTTTGGCGGCATGACGCTGGCGCAATATCAGGCGGCGGTAAAACCGTCGTTGGACGCGCGAGCAACGCTCGAGACGTTGGACGAACAAAAGGCGCAAGCCATCGTGGCTCGCGACAATGCGGATGAAGTCAGCGAGGACATCAACAAGAAAATCATCAAAGGCGTAGTCGGCGACGTGAATTACGGCGACGACAGCGCGTTGTATGAAAAGATGGGTTACGTGCGCAGCAGCCAGCGCAAAACCGGTCTGACGCGCAAATCAAAAAATGGCGGCGCCAATCCGCCGGCCAAATAACGGGAAATAAAAATTACCGTTCAGAAGCACAAGGGTCGCTGTTGAAGCGGCCCTTTTTTATTTTGAGAATTTTGGCTCCAGCGCGGTGTTAGGCATCTCGTTTATAGCGCTCATGGATGACATCACGCCAGCGCTCCAAA
>JAJPKI010000106.1 GCA_021323835.1 Verrucomicrobiota bacterium
ACGATCCAAAAGCAAAAGCCGATAACCTCGGTGAATTCGCCGAAGGAAGCGTTGCTCGTTTCGTTGAACGAGAAAGGCCGTGTGGATTTGAAGCACATGGAAAAATTATTGCACCGGCCAACCGAAGGATTTCTGCCTGAACTCAAAGGCGTCTTGTTTCTCAATCCGCAGACGCAAGCATGGGAAACTGAAGACCATTATCTTTCCGGCGATGTTCGTGAAAAATTAAAAACTGCGGAAGCCGCAAGCATTGCCGATTCACGCTTCATTGAAAACGTCGAAGCACTCAAATCAGTTCAACCGGAAAATTTGTCAGCCACCCAAATTGACGCGCGCCTGGGTGCGTGTTGGGTTCCGGTAAAAGATTTTGAGGCATTCGCACAGGAGTTGCTGGGCGCGGAAGACATCCAGGTTTTCTTCACGCCGCAACTTGGGACATGGACGATTCAAGCCGGTTACAATGCCAAACAAAGTGTCGCCAACACGACGGAATGGGGAACAAGCCGCGCCACGGCATTGCAATTGATTGAAGACGCGCTCAACGTCCGAACGCCGACGATTTACGACAAAATTCATGACGGAAAAAAAGAAAAGTCTGTCGTCAACGCCAACGAAACCGAAGCCGCGCGTGATAAACAGCAGAAAATCAAAGACCGATTCAGGGAATGGGTTTGGCAAAATGACGAGCGGCGCAGTCGTCTCGTCAACAAATACAACGAGGAGTTCAATGCCGTCCGCTTGCGCGCTTTCAACGGCGACCATTTGACGCTTCCGGGCGCGAGCCAGAACATTCAGTTACAGAAGCAGCAAAAGAACGGCATCTGGCGGATTTTACAAACGCCGAACACATTGCTCGGCCATGTTGTCGGCGCGGGCAAAACCTACACCATGGTCGCTTCCGCAATGGAATTGAAACGTCTTGGATTGGCACGCAAGCCTTTGCTCGTCGTCCCCAATCACATGCTTGGACAATTCTCGTCGGAGTTTTTAACTTTGTATCCGAGCGCGAACATTCTCGCCGCGACCAAAGACGATTTTGAAAAAAGCAAGCGGCGCGAATTGATGAGCCGCATCGCCACCGGCAATTGGGACGCGATTATTGTCACGCATTCAGGCTTTGAAAAAATTCCGTTGGCTGAAAAAACCACGCGAGAATTTTTCGAGGTTCAATTGGATGAATTGGAAAATGCCATTCGGGAACAAAAGAAGGACGGCAACACGCGCCGCATCGTCAAACAACTTGAATCAGCCAAGAAGAAACTGGAAACGAGAATGAAACTTCTCGCTGCCGAAGAGAAAAAGGATAACACGCACACATTTGAGGAACTTGGCATTGATCGGCTGTTTGTGGATGAGGCGCATTACTTCAAAAATCTGTTTTATGTTTCAAAAATGACGCGCATTGCGGGTTTGCCGCAAACTGCTTCCGAACGCGCCTTCGATATGTTTTTGAAAGTTCAATACATCCAGCAAATCAACAACGGCGGCGGAGTAGTGTTCGCAACGGGGACGCCCATCGCCAACAGCGTTGCCGAGATGTTCACCATGCAGCGATATTTGCAAATGGGCGCGTTGCGAAAACAGAAATTGCATCATTTTGATTTGTGGGCGGCAACTTTCGGCGAGCCGGTGACGGCGATGGAACTTGCGCCCGACGGCGCGGGCTACCGACTCAACACGCGCTTTGCTCGATTCATCAACGTGCCGGAACTGATGCAAATTTTCTGTCAGGTCGCCGACATTCAAACCGCCGCTCAACTGAAACTGCCCGTGCCGGAAATCAAGAACGGCAAACCTGCTGTTATCCGTGCGCCATCCACGCCGGAACTCAAAAAGGTGGTGGACGAACTTGTCAGACGCGCTGACAGAATTCGCAACCGGCAGGTTTTACCGCAAGACGACAACATGCTCAAAATCACGACCGAGGGCCGCAAGGCCGCGTTGGATTTGCGCGTGTTAAATCCGCGAGCCAAAGACCATCCCGACAACAAAGTGAATTTGGCTGCGGACAAGATTTTTGAAATTTGGAAGGAGACAGCAGCGCAGCGATCTACCCAACTTGTCTTTTGCGATTTGTCCACGCCTTCAAAGTTGAACAAACAATTTTGCATTTACGATGACTTGAAAGCCAAGTTGGTGAAGCGCGGCATTTCCGCCGAAGAAATTGCGTTCATTCAGGATTATGACAGCGATGTGCAGAAACACATTTTGTTCAAAGAAGTGAAGTCGGGAAAAATTCGCGTCCTTATCGGCAGCACGCAAAAAATGGGCGCAGGCACAAATGTCCAGGAACGGCTCATTGCTGAACATCATTTAGACCCACCATGGCGACCGGCAGACGTGGAGCAACGCGACGGACGCATTTTACGACAAGGGAACAACAATGCCGTCGTCCAAATTTTTCGTTACGTCACTGAAGGCAGTTTTGACGCCTATATGTGGCAAACGCTCGAAACAAAGGCCAAGTTCATTCATCAGGTGATGACCGGCGACACGCACATCCGGCATATCGAGGACGTTGATTCAAGGGCATTGACGTATGCGGAAGTCAAAGCCATCGCTTCGGGCAATCCGCTCGTTATCGAAAAGGCATCGGTTGACGCCGAAATTACACGGCTTACGCGACTGCGTTCGCAGCACGTTGAAACGCAATATCGCATTCGCGATGACATCCGGCATCTCAAAGAGAACATTCCAGTTTACGGCCAGCGGATTGAAAATCTGAAATTGGATATGGCGGAGCGCACCGAAACGCGCGGCGAAGCGTTTCAAATTCTTTTGGAGAAAACTGTCGTCAAAGACCGTGCTATTGCCGGTGAGATGTTGAACCGAATCGCGCGGCGTGTCGCCGGAGCGAGACAGGAATTTCATGTCGGCGAATTCGCCGGTTTTCAACTTTTTGTCCGGCCAGCTTTTTTGCAGCAGGTCGAAATCATTTTGAAGGGACGCAATCAATACACGGCAAACGTGTCCGATTCACCTTTGGGAACAATTCGGTCTCTCGAATATGTCCCGCAGAATTTTGAGGAACGGATTTCATTTCATCAGCGTGATTTGAAAGAAGCTGAAAAAAAGTGCCGTGAACTGGAAGCAAAAGTCGGCCAGCCATTCGAGCATGAAGAAAAATTGCAATCGCTCACACAACGGCAAAAGGAATTGGAAGACGCTTTGGACATCACCAAAAATCAGGCTTCAAACGCGCTCTCCGCCGAAGAAACAGAAGTGCAAACGGTGCAGGAAACGGAAGCTGAATCCGTCCAAGAAACGCCGACGAAAGTTTCCAATAAAAGTAAAAATTCGAAAATGCGTGTCGCAGTTGCGCATTAAAGGTTTCAACTTTTTCAACTTTGAAGGCTAGCATGCATGGATGAATCCAAAGCCAAAGATTTGCCCATCTACAACGTCTGAATTCTTACAAATTTCTGACAACTTTTGATGATGGGTGGAGTATAAAGTATAAGCCATGAGATCCAAAATTGCGCTATTCGGCCTTGTGCTCAGCTTGCTTGATCCATTCAGCAATTCATTTGCAGGCGAACTCACCAACAACGAGTCACAAAAGTTGGTTCACAACTGGGAATACATCACGTTTCCTTGGACTTTGCCGGATAGAAAAAGTTGTCCAACATTTTTGGCAGGCTGGCCCGGTCGTTCTGAACACTCCGACGAAGAATCACGAGGATTCCGCTTGGACGTTATGAATATCGTGCAAGGATTTGGATTTTTCAAAACCAACGCCATTGCAGCGCGATTATATCGGGCGAATGGAGAAATTGTTGAGCCAACTGAGGAAGGAAAGAAACTCCTGAATGCTCCAATTAGCGTTAGCACATTCTCTTATCCCGGCATGGAACCAAACCCGCAAGTGCTAACTTATTTTCCGTGGGGCACAAATATGCTTGAAGAAAGTTGGATTGAAGTTTCGATGGGCACGGAAAGGTATTGGGTTGAAATTCCCTATGGATTTGACCGAAATCCGGCAGACCCGCTTCCGCCTTCGTTCCCGGGTGGTCGTCCCAAATTTGTTCCCGCCATGAAATCATTGACCGACCACGATCATGTGATGCGCTGGCAGACTGTGCATTATGACTTGGGCGCGATTCAAAATGGCTGGCGGCTGTCGCTGATCCAATCCAATTCAGTTGATGCGGAAAGCGAAGTCGTGCTCTATCGCGAAGATGTCAAAATCGGCACTTCAACATCATGGAAAACCAATTCACCAACGACTGCCTTAAACGTTTTGGATGCCAATGGGACAATTGTTGGCAGCCATTGCATTGACGTTCATATTCAGGACGGAGGAATGGAACGGTGTAACATATATAAAATCAATCAAAATGGAGATGACCAGCGATGTTGGGGACAAATCGAAATCAACGTTGATGATAAAACCTATCGTATTGTCGTGCCTTCCAGTCTTTACAAATATGCTCACGGACATGCCGATAGACTGCAAATTGAAAATAAACTATGAAACCCAAACTCATCCTCTGCCTCGCGCTGGTTTTGAGCGGCGGTTTGTTTGGCTGTTCAACTGCCAGACATTCTGCGGTGGCTTGCACGAAAAATGATAAAGAACTCACAAAGCAAGTTTCCGGCATTCTCGTGGAGTGTCAGAAAATCAAACCCGGCATGACACGTGTGGAATTACTAAAAGTTTTCACAATCGAAGGCGGCCTTTCGACGGCAACGCATCGAACTTATGTTTATCGTGGTTGCCCATATATCAAGGTTGACGTTGATTTTGAATCAGCGGATCAAAAGGCGAAAAGGACCGATCAAGAAAAACCAACAGATATCATAACCAAAATTTCCAAGCCATATTTGGATTGGAGCATCATTGATTGACCATGAACTCCAAATTCATCCTCTGCATCGTGCTGGTCTTGCTTCTCATCGGCTGCGGATCAATGGGCGTATCCAGCCGAGGCCGAACGATGGAAGTGACCGTCTTGGTCCCAGAGGATCCTCAAGTGTATGCCGAGATGATTACGGGGGAACAAGATTTCCAAAGAGCTAAGGCAATGCCTTTTGCTGCAAAGCGTGTTGTTGTGCCATATGCCAGAGATTTGCTTCGTGCAAGCGCTGACGCTGCGGTGGAAGAGATAGGTCCCAGCCAAATGGGGCCGACGAAAATTGTTTATTGGAAAATAGAAAATGGAACTGCGTTCGTTCTCCTCAACATTGATACTGATGGCTGGGCGGGTGTGGGTTACGCTCGGGCCTACGACCATCCAATTGTTGAAAAGACATTGTTGCGGTTCAAAAACATAAAGCGGGTTGTTTGGGATAAAGCGCCCGATGAACATATAGCTAGATGATGGCCACTCCCAACATGAACGTGAAACGTTAAAGATGAAGACTGGCATTAAAATGGAATCGAAACTCCTCCTCTGCCTCGCGCTCATTTGGTGCGGCGGGTTGAATGTTGCCCGCGCTGATGGAACAATCGCTGGTGCGGCGTCCTCAACCCATTCGTTGCAACGCCAGTTGGAACAATTGGCGCAGACCAATAAATACTTTTCCCTGACGGTCATCATTCGAGAGCGTCCGTTACGCCTAAGACCGTTCCCGGAGGAAGTGAAGTGGAAGACCAACGGTTCCATGATTCGCTATCTCGGGGGAACTAATGCGCTGGCGGCGCAGCAATTGCGTCTGCTGGACGAACTTCACACCTTGAGCGGAAATCGCGAAGAGCTTGCCGCATTGCTGACCAACCCTGATCCCAAAGTGCGGACGTTGGCATTGGGCGCTCTTTTTCAGCGCGAGGACGGACGTGACTTGCCATTGATTGCCTCGCTGATCAATGATTCGGCGCAGACCTTTCCGGACGTTCATGACGACATGAGTCAAGGGGGTGGACCAACTCCCATCGCTGCACTGATGAATCCGCAAACAGTCGGCAAGGTCGCGCAAACCATGCTCTCATTTTGGATGGATTCATCGGAAGGGTTTCACGAAAACACCGTCACGTCGGACGATTTTGCCAAATATTGGAAAAAATACGCAGGCCGCGATTATTCCGCGAGTTGGTTTGCCGTTCGGATGAAGCGCGCCACGCGCGAGACTGACCCCATCCAATCCGAATATCGGGCAGACATTGACCGGGTGATTGCCAACATGCGGGCGCTGCCAGCGCCGGACGGTCTATGGATTCAACTCTACGTGCTGGCACCGGACAACCAGTTCACCAGCGGGCTGGTTCCGGACGAGGCCCTCATCGCTGTGGCCGGGAAAATCGGCCCGGACGCCTTGATGCGATTCCTTCAACGGCAACCGGTCTGCGCCGATCCAGACCTGCGACTGGACAAAAATGACAGACTCTTTGTTGGAATCGGTGATTTTATTTTGGAGCACGCGGATAAACTGCTGCGGCCGGAGGATTGCGATGCGTTGCTGGCCTGCCAATACGTCATGCGCGATTCCGGCGGGGTCAATCCGGCGTGGGCCATCGGGGCCGCGTTGGTTCAACCGGAACGGGCTGGCGAGATTTTGCACAATGCCCTCAAACATGAAACGCGAAGTTATGAGACTTCTGCCGGCGAACTGGCGGGAGCACTGTGGCGGATTCGCGGGTCGGCAGAACTGGATTTTCTGGTCAACTGGTTTTACACGGTGCTGCCCACCGCCAGTGAACCGATGCATCAGCCGGTAGCCTTTTTGTGGGGCGTGGAAAAGGCCGCACGGCCGGACACGAAGCAGTTGATGACCGCGTTGGTAAAGGATCCGCGCTTTGACCGCACAGACTGGGACACGCTGGTAGAAATATTAAAAATCGTGAACAACGGCCGCGCAACTCCGCTCGTGGCGGAGCGGGACATTTACGACGCCCAACCGAACGGCTTGGCGGATGTCCACCGTGTATATCCTGATTGGCGCAACCGGTTGCGCCGTGAATATGGCCTGCCAGAGGAACCGCTGCCACCGACGTTGGCCGAGCCGGAACAGGTGCTTACTGAGCCAGCTTGGTCAACGCCCATGCCTAAGCAGGACGATTTAGCCGGGCAATGGCGAATCGTCCCCTCTCCGGACGGCCAATGGCTTGCCTTGTTGTCGCACGAAGTTGTGACGCTATGGCGAACCGATACCGGAAAATTGGCATGGCAGCCCCCATCGTTCCATGAGCGGGACGACGGCTACCCCACGGTGGCTGGAGACGTGGCGTTCACTACAACCGGCCAATTGCTCATTTTTGATAAAGGCGATTATGGTCGCTTCCGTGCCTGGGATATAACCACGCATCAGGAAGCCAACAAGGTGCCGTTAAGCGGCAAACCCACCAGCGGAGTGGACGATGGGAGATACAGCTTCGACCGCACCGCGCAACGCATGGCCTTTGCGGGCTACAATGATTTGGGCTGCTTTGACACCCGCACCGGCGCGGCGCTGTGGATGCACCCGCGCGAAGGCGGCGTGAATATTCCCATTGCTCTATCTGCCGATGGAACGCGCGTGGCGGTTGGTGGCGGCGCGGGTTATCCTCAAGTGGTCTGCGTGTATGATGCCGTCACCGGCGAGCGACTGCGGCAATTTGATTCGTTCGCCGGCCAGGTGCTGGGCGTGGCGCTTTCCGCGGACGGCAGGCAGTTGGCAACCGCTACTGCGGCGGACGGCCTGCAACTCAGGGATGCCGATTCGGGCATATTATCACAGTCGTTTGCCTGGCAGGTGCCGGGCTGGAACATGGGACCGCCCGTATTTTCCGCCGATGGCCGATGGCTGGCGGCGGTGGGTTTCACGTCTGCCATCGGTGTTCATGAGATTGGTATTTTTAGCACGAACACGGGCCGTTTAAAATGGATGATACGGTTTCCAACGGACGCATCCTTCGGCGCAGACATACCTCTGGCTTTTTCGCCGGATGGAAAAACTCTCTACACCGCCGGCTCACAACTTGAAGCCTGGCCACTGACAAACAACCCATGAAACCCAAACTACTTCTCTGCTTCGCGCTCATTTTAGGCGGCCACGTCTTTGCGCAAAACACAACCAATGTCTATCGCCGGATTTCACTGGCAGAGGTCAACACCGTCAGGCTGGAAGTCGAACAATTTACCAATCAGCAAAATGGAATTTGTATCCGGGTCAATGATTACGCGGCGAATGCCCGCCAAAAGACGAACGTCGTCTGTGACCTGTATTGGATAGATGACAAAGGGAGGGAGGCAAAAACAAAATTCTTGAGCGTCACACTCAAACAAACAGCGCCGAATTCAGAAAATTATTCAGGCGAAGTCGCAGAGCGGACAGAATTTGAACATGGAAATAAATTTAAGGTTGTTTACAAAAGTGTCGGCCTGCCTTTACCGATTTCCACGTGGTATGCATGCTATTACCATTAAAATGAAACTGAAATTCATCCTCTGCCTCGCGCTCGTTTTGAGCGGCGGGTTGTTTGGCTGCTCCACCATGCCAAGCGGGACATTGAGCAAATCGGCAGAAGGAAAATTGTTTAGCAATCACGAAGCAGTTTGTTTGAAAAACGATGATTCAGCGCGTCCGTGGCAATTAAAATATGCACTGACCGAATATACTGTGAACGAAAGAGAATTATTTGTGACCGTTCACGATCGTGGAGAACTTGACATTGAAAACAAATGGCGACCGGAATATTCGGCGGCAATTTATGTAAAGGCAGGCGACAACCTGAAACTTTTGAAACGATTAACGACTGAACAAGTGTATTTCCTTGAACCGCGAATCATTCGAGCAAACATGACAAATGGCGATTGGGAACAACTCATTGTAATCACTGGCGTCTATTATGGAACGGGAGGTTTTACCGAAGAACATATTTTTGCGCCCGTTGCTTTGCCGGTCAGTGATTTGAAATTTATGCCTGATTTGAAACTTGAAGAAGTCGAGTTCGTTCCGGCAACAGAGTCCTTCAAAAAATACATGGGCGCGGATGAAATCATTCGCAAGAATGAAATCGACACATTTACGGATAATGGATTGTCTTTCAGTTTTGAAATAACGAAAAATGGTTTGGCCACACAGCCAATTGCAAAAGTAACCGGGACATATAGATTGGAGTGCAAATCGGATGGCGGCTTTCGAATCATTATGGATAGGTTCAAACGCGAACCAATCACCGATTCCGGTTCATAATGAAATCCAAACTCATCCTCTGCCTCGCGCTTGCGTTATGCGTTGCGGGATGTTCCTCGTTGAGGGAGAGTCAGGTGAGTTGTCATTTGCCGTCTCGCAAGCAGCAAGAATCCATTCGTTCCGATTTGAATCTTCTGCTTGTAAATCGTGGATTTACGGCGACGGGGCACTTATCAGAATATCCATCGGCAATTGGATGGTGGTATGCTCCGCTACGGAAGGGAAATGCGGATTTTGTTGTTTCAGCTTACACCAATTCGCATGAGATGGTTATCCATGTTTATAATTACGGACTTGGCCGTGGTGGTGCAAACAAGCCCATGACAGAGGCTATTGTCGCTTGTGTTCAGAGCAATGCGCCTAATGCACGAATTCATGTCCGAACAGAAACGCGATATTCCCCATTATGGCCCAAAGAATAATCCAAACTCATTTTTGCCTCGCGCTCATTTTGTGCGGTGGCTTGATTTCAATTTCTTCAAGCGCACAGGATGCTCCGGCACTATTTCCAATCATCGAAAACGGAAAGCCCGGGTTCATTGATCAAACCGGCAAGGTCATGATTCAACCAAACACAAACTGGTTTTCGACCATGCCGCTTGAAGGCAAACATTTTGTTGAAGGTTTGGAGCCAGCCGAGACGCGATGGAGACCGGGCATGACCAATGGATTAAAATGGGGCTACCTAAATACCGAAGGAAAATTTGCCATCGCCCCGCAATTCACTTTGACCACGCCATTTTCAGAAGGCTTGGCCGCAGTTCGCGAACGGTTTTACGGGTATATTGATCATACCGGCAAATTTGTCATCCAACCGCAATTCGAGGAGGCGTTTGGATTTTCCGAAGGACTGGCGCAAGTGGACGACACGAATCATTTGATGGGTTTTATTGACCGTAGCGGCAAATGGGTGATCAAACCACGGTTTCGCGCGCTTTCACGTCACTCAAATTTTTCAGAAGGTCTGGCTTGTGTTCCAACGAATGATGTCACCATGAAGTATCCCTTTGAAAGCGGCGCAAATCCCCAGTTCAAATGGGGATACATCAATAAAAAAGGAGAGCAAGTCATTGATTTCAGATTCGATGAAGCCAATGCGTTTTCCGAAGGTTTGGCGGCAGTGAGTGAAAATGTCAAAGCCGATGACGTGGATAAAAAAACCGGCGAGCATTTAACTCCGCCGCCATTCAGCAAAGGCGGCTACATAGACAAAACCGGCAAGTATGTCATCCCGCCGCAATTTGATAGTGTTTGGAATTTTTCCGAAGGTTTGGCGCGTGTGAGAGTGGCGGGGCAAACGATGGATGAGGTGCCGGAACAAATGAAATTTATCAACACGCAAGGTAAGATTGTTTTTACCGTGACAAATGGAGAATGGGCGGATGAATTTTCCGAAGGACTCGCAAATGTCTCGATCCGCAAAGGAGTGGGTGAAGAAATCTGGGGATACATAAATCATTCCGGCGAGTTTGTTATCAAACCGCAATTCCAACGAGCTGAACCATTTTATCATGGGCTGGCACAAGTCATCGTTGATAATAAATTAGCCTACATTGACAAGTCGGGGCGATATGTATGGAAACAACCATGAAATCCAAACTCATCTTTTGCCTCGCGCTCATTTTGAGTGGCGGTTTGTTTGGCTGTTCAGATATTGCGCAGCATTCTGTTGCCGCACCGAAACAAGATGAAGGAGCTAAAGAGTATTTTAAGAACTATCTTGCCAAATGTGATACGAATGAAATCAGGTGCCTTTGGTTTCTCCAAGACAATCCTGAAATTGGCGTGGCAATGACGATCAATCTTAATAAAGAATCCGTGTTTACCGCGCGCGAAGCTTATAATTGGGCAGAACAAGGTTCACAAGTTCGGCAACTGAGCCATTCTCAAAAATTGAATCTCGAAAAAATAATCGGCGACTTGCCAGCGTCAGACAAGAACGCCGAGTTTGACAAGTCTGTTTTCATTTCCTTGCGAAACGAAAACCAAGTGAAAACATTTCAGTATGATCGCCAATACCCTCCGGCAATTATTCAACGTATTTATGATATTGGCGGTGGATATTTTGAAGGAGGCAAACCATGAAACCCAAACTCATCCTCTGCCTCGCGCTGATTTTGTGCGGCGCATTAGTTTTGGTTTTTTCATTCTTTTGGATGATGGGACGCGAACACTTATGGACTCAAATAAATGTAATCGCAAAATTTCATTCAGGGGAACAACTTGTTCGAGAAGACGGGTTTCGCTCTGGTTTTGTTCAAACAACTTTGGAAAGCAGCAAACTTTTCATGGTCTGGACGAACGGTCAAAAGGAGCTGTTGGAAGTTTCAGGTAATTATTCAACCGCAAATCATTTCGCGCTTTCCACTGATGGAGACATTAACGCCATTGGCATTGGAAGGACGATTTATTACCGCGCTAAAACTGCACCAACCAATCAATGGAATTCATGGAAACTGACGGCATCGCCGGAGATTTTCAATTTCATAAAAGCATATTTGGATGCCAATTTCCCCGGTTCTTACACATCTGATACAAATGAATTTGCTCCTGCGAATGCCATAGTAATTAAATGCAATCGTTTGGGCGAAGAACAACCTCTCGTGATTGCGCCCCAAGGCGATATGTCATATGGATACGAGGTGGAAGCGATTCGTAATCGAGGGAGGGAATTGGTTGCCGCGCCATTTGCGAGCAATCCGTTTGCGCCAAAGAAATTAATTTTCTCAATGGACAAAAATTCCGGCGGTTGGAAGTTCGACGTTGATTTAACGACAGCCGAAAATAAAGACCGAAAGTGAATTTGTGAAATCTAAACTCATCCTCTGCCTTGTGCTGGTTTTGAGCGGCGGTTTGTTTGGCTGTTCAACAACGCAAAATCATCCGTCCGGTCTGCCCATCCGTTATCACAACACGCAATATGATTTCACATTTTATTTGCCGGAGAGTTGGAAAGGTTATTCCGTTCTAACTGACCAATGGGAGGGAATAACTTATTTGGAGAAAGAGGATAAAGATGCCGTGTTGGCGCGCGGCCCAATCATCTTGTTGCGAAATCCGCAGTGGAAGACGAACAAGCCCTATCAGGACATTCCGATTTACATTTTTACACGTCAACAATGGGATGATGATAAATCTGGAAAACTTTCTGCGGAAGGCGCGGGCGGCATCATTTACGAACTATGGCACAATGACAAATATGTCTTTGGGATTCACAGCCGCTTCAATGCAAATGATTCAGTTCCCGGCTGGGATGAAGCTCAAAACATAGTGAACACAAATACCGCTGCGCATTCCGAACCACATTTGCATGATATATGAAAATCAAGCTCATTCTCTGCCTTGTGCTTATTTTGAGCGGCGGTTTGTTTGGATGTTCGATTGTAAATGAGTCGCCACGCCAATATATTTCGCGTTCCACAAATCCGGCAGAATTGTCTGAAGTTTCATGGTATGAAAAACCGTCTCTGGAAACCTTGCAGAACATCAAAGTGACACGTGTCTCCTTGACCAAGCCCGAGCTTAATAAACTGACTGCATTGCCGAAAGATCCGACAAATGGGGCATCGTGGTTGGTGGAAGAAGACCCCGACACAATGCGTGATGGTCCCTGGAAGACGCATCTTTATATTTTTGACAACTCCGATACAAACCATTGTGCGCATGTCGAGTTAATTGATCACGTCAGCGGCGGTGTTAAACATACCTGGCTCAACGATAAAATATTATTTGTGGAAGTTTGGTGGGGACATGCCGGATGGACTGATTTTATTCTCAACACTGAAACGTGCAAAATTATTTACATGGAGGACGGCTTTTGGAATGTCCTGACTGATGATAATATGCCTGATTCACCGAAAAAATAATAAACAGTGAAACTCAAATTCATCTTCTGCCTCGCACTCGTTTTGAGCGGCGGTTTGTTCGGCTGTTCAAGCGCCGAGCGCCATAAGTCCACCGACGTCTCCGAAATTTGCAGTCCTGACGGGAAGCTGGTTTTGTCAGGCCAAACACTTTACGGAACGACATCTTCCGACAGTGATTCATGGGGCGAGCAAGGCGGGGCGGTGTTCAAGGTCAATATTGACGGCACAGGCTTTGCCGTTTTGCATCATTTCCCGCGGGTCAATTATCCTAATCCTACCAACACCGACGGCACTGGGCCGATGGCTGGCCTGCTGCTTTCAGGAAACACACTTTTCGGCACGGCATCGGCAGGCGGTGCTGCCGGTTACGGGACGGTTTTCAAGGTCAGCACGAGCGGTAAAGATTTCGCCGTGCTGCATACCTTCTCGGGCAGCGATGGCGCAGTGCCGAAATCGGGGTTGGTATTGTTGGACAACACGCTTTACGGGATAACACAACGCGGTGGTCACAATGAAGGAGTGATTTTCAAAGTGAACACCGATGGCACGGCGTTCGCCACATTGCATGTCTTTTCGAAATTGGTAAAGCGTTACTATCCTTATACAAACTTAATCACAGGGGAGGTGCAGGTTCATTTTGCGTATGATCTCACAAACAGCGACGGCGCCTTTTCAGAATCAGGACTGACATTGTCCGGCAGGGTGCTTTATGGGACAGGCTGGTCAGGTGGACCGGGCGGAGTCGGCACCATTTTCAAAA